>DAOTWK010000346.1:0-3586 GCA_034435815.1 Anaerolineae bacterium
AAAGGCCGATTTCCGATTCCACCGGGAAGTCAGCCTCCCTGGGCCTGTGGCCCGGACGGCCTGCGCCGTCTAAGAGACGTCAACGGAGGTTGACGCCCGGTGTGAGAGCGCCCAGAAAGGCCGATTTCCAATCGGCGCAGAGCGGGGTCTCCCGCCGGACGCCGCCCAGCAACCCCTATCCCGGAGACCGTTTGTGTCATCGTTGTCGTTTTTCCACCCGATCCAGGACGACCTTCGGCGAGCAGAGAGCCTGTTGCAGGAACCGGTGCCGGACCAGCATCCGGCCATCACCGGCGCTGTGGAACTTCTGCTGGGAAGCGGAGGCAAACGGCTGCGCCCCGCTCTGGTCTTCCTGTCGGCCCGTCTGTGCGAGGCGGACCCCGATGTGGCGCTCTTCGCTGCCGCTGGTGTGGAAATGCTCCATACCGCCACCCTGGTCCACGATGACCTCATTGACGGCTCCCTGATGCGCCGGGGGGCGGAGACCCTCAACGCCCGCTGGTCCCCGGCTGCCACCGTCTTGACGGGCGATTACCTTTTCGCTCGCGCCGCCTACATGGTTGCCCGTACGGAGAACGTCCGCCTGGTGCGGCGGTTCGCCGAGACCCTAATGGTCATCTGCAACGGCGAAATCCGCCAGATGTTTGACGGGCGAGGAAAAGTGCCCACATTCCAAGAGTACGAGCAACGCATCTACGCCAAAACCGCCTCCCTGATTGCTCTCTCAGCGGAGTCGGGAGCCATCCTTGCCCCCGCCGACGAAGTCACCGTCGCCGCCATGCGAACCTATGGGGAGCGCCTGGGGTTGGCCTTCCAGGTCGTGGATGACGTCCTGGACTTCGTCGCCGACGAGCGGACCCTGGGCAAGCCGGTCGGCAGCGACCTCCGTCATGGACTGGTCACGCTGCCCGTTATGCTCTTCCTGGAGCATTGCGGCGACCATCCGGCCCTCCAGCGGATCCTCACTCACGGCCCATCCGACCCAACGGTGCAGGAAGCAGTCCAGGCTATCGCGGCCTCTCCGGCCATTGAACACTCCCTCCGAGTCGCCCGCGATTACATCCGGGAAGCAAAAGAGGCCCTGCAACCCTTCCCGTCCTCCGAGTACAAGACTGCCCTCCTGGACCTCGCCGACTTTATCGTCCGGCGCCAATTCTGACATCGGTCATTTTGTCACTGGTCGTTCATGATTGACCTCTCCATCCTCATCGTCAACTGGAATGTCCGGGACCTTCTCCGGCGTTGCCTCAGCTCCGTATTTGCCCATTGGCAAACCCGCAAAATGGAAGTGATCGTCGTGGACAATGGTTCCACCGACGGGAGCAGGGAAATGGTCCGGACGGAATTCCCCCAGGTTCACCTCATCGCGAACCCCGACAACCGGGGCTTCACCGCGGCCAACAACCAGGGGCTGTCGGTTGCGCGGGGCCGTTACGTCCTCCTGCTGAACCCGGACACCGAAGTGGTGGGCGATGCTCTGGAGGTGATGGTCGCCTTCGCCGACGCCCATCCCGATGTCGGCGTCGTCGGCCCGCAACTACTGAACCCCGACGGGACGGTGCAGTCTTCCCGCCGCCGCTTCCCCACCCTGGCGACGGCTCTCTTTGAGTCCACCTGGCTTCAGCCCTACGCCCCCCGTCGTCTGCTGAGGCGCTACTACGTTCTGGACCGTTCCGACGACGAGGTCCAGGATGTGGACTGGGTAACCGGTGCAGCGCTGATGGCCCGGCGGGAGGCGGTAGGGCAGGTCGGGCCGCTGGATGAGGGGTTTTTCATGTACTCGGAGGAACTGGACTGGTGCCGTCGGTTTCGGGAGGCCGGCTGGCGGGTGGTCTATCTTCCCACCGCGCGGGTGATCCACCACGAGGGCAAGAGCAGTGAACAGGTCCTCCCGGCTCGCCACATTCACTTCCAGACCAGCAAGGTCCGCTATTTCCGCAAGTATCACGGCCCGGTCGCGGCGGAGGTCCTGCGGCTAGTCCTTGTGGGCAACTACCTCTGGCAAATCGGGCTGGAGGGAGCCAAGTGGCTTCTGGGCCACAAGCGGGCCCTACGGGCGGAGCGCATCGCCGCCTATCGGCTGGTGGTGCGAGCGATGAGCAGGTCGGTCTTACACCAAGACACAAAATAAACCCAAACCTTTGTCTTTGTGCTCTCCGTGTCTCTGTGTGAGTTTGAGAAAACCCTATGCGCATCGGACTGGTAACCAGCGAGTTTCCCCCGGATGAGGGCGGCGTGGGAGATTTCACCCTCCGCCTGGCGGAGGCGCTGACCGCGCTGGGCCACGAGGTCCACGTCATCACCGGCCCCCTCCGCCAAACGGACCCCGCACCCCGTAACACGTTTCCCGTGCACCGCACCGTCCCCTCCTGGCGCTGGGGTTGCTGGCGGGAGGTCCTGCGGGTGGCCCGAGCGGCCCGACTGAACGTCCTGAACCTCCAGTATCAGGCCGCTGCCTACGGAATGCACCCGGCGGTCCACTTCCTCCCCCGGCCTTCGGCGCGCCCGCCGCTGGTGGTGACCTTTCACGACCTGCGGGTACCGTATCTCTTCCCCAAGGCTGGCCCCCTGCGCTGGGGAGCCGTTCGGATGCTGGCTCGCCGCGCCGATGGCGTCATCGTCACCAACCAGGAGGACTATCTCCGGCTGGAGGGGGAGATTCCCCGCAACCGCCTATCCCTGATCCCCATCGGGAGCAACATCCCGCCGATGCCGCCCCCAAACTACGACCGGGCCGCCGAGCGGGCCCGCTGGGGCGTGGGCCCAGATGACCTCCTCCTGGGCTACTTCGGCTTTCTCAACGAGAGCAAAGGCGGAGAGGAATTGGTCCGGGCGCTGGCCCTGTTAGTAGAGGAGGGTGTTCCGGCCCACTTGTTGATGGTCGGCGGGCGGGTGGGCACCTCCGACCCCACCAATCGGGCCTACGCGGCCTTCATAGATGGCCTCATCGCCGAACTGGGGCTGGCGGAGCGGGTCCACTGGACCGGCTACACCGACCCGCAGGCCGTCTCGGCGGGCCTTCTGGCGACCGATGTCTGCGTCCTCCCCTACCGGGACGGGGTCTCCTTTCGGCGGGGGACGCTGCATGCCTGCCTGGCCCATGGGCGGGCGGTGGTCACGGTCCACCCGGCGGTGCCGCTGCCGGAGGTGCGGGACGGGGAGAACATGCTGCTGGTACCGCCCAGGGACGCACAGGCGATAGCGGAGGCGATCCTGCGGGTCTGGCGCGATTCGGGGCTGCGGGCTCGCTTGGAGGCCGGCGCGCGGGCCCTGGCCGCCGACTTCTCCTGGGACCGCATCGCCCGCCAGACCGCAGCGTTTATGGGGCGCTGGGTCTCAGAATAGAGCACCGGAGCCAATGAACACTGCCGGGCATATCCCGTTATCCTTATAAGAGTATCCACCTGTGAGTGGCACGATGGGCCGCTGCGGGGCGGGGGGTATCCGACGTCGTGGTGGCGAAGGGGGGAGCGGGTGCCGGACATTCATCGGCTTCCGCTGGAGGAGTGGCCGGAGGGGCCGCTGACTCTGCGGGTGGGGATGTATCATCCGGAGACAGTGGAGCGGCTTCCGGCCTATGACGGGA
>DAOTWK010000347.1:0-4388 GCA_034435815.1 Anaerolineae bacterium
GAAGGTCGCCCGGGAGTCGGGAGGCCGAACCGGCCGTAAGGGCAATCCTTGCGGGTACCCCAGTAGGTCTCTCCGGGATTCGCCCGTTACAGCGGAGGCCCTGCCGTTTGGAGTGAGCCACGCAGCAAAGCGGAGTGGCATTCAGGCAGGGTGTGAGTGCGTCGGTCCCAACCGGCGAACCAGGGTGGTACCGCGGAGCGCCTCCTCCGTCCCTGGACGGAGGAGGCGCTTTGTTTCCTGCAGAAGGAGGGATTATGGCCTGGTGGGAGACGTTCTTTGACGACCGCTACCTGCGCATCTACGGGCCGCTGGCTTCGCCCGAGGCGACCCAACAACAGGTGGAGGGCATTATTGCCTACCTGAACCTCCAGCCGGGTGCCGCGGTGCTGGACCTGGCCTGCGGCTACGGTCGCATTGCCATCCCCCTGGCCCAGCGGGGCTTCCAGGTGACCGGCCTGGACCTCAGCGAGGTCCTGCTGGGACAGGCCCGCGCGGCCGAGCGAGAAGCCGGGGTCCAGATTCGCTGGCACCGGGGCGACATGCGGGAAATTCCCTGGACCGAGGAGTTTGACGCCGTCATCAGCATTTTCACTTCCTTCGGCTTCTTCGCCGACGACCGGGAGAACCTGCGCGTTCTGGAAGGGGCCCGGCGCGCCCTCAAGCCCGGCGGTTGCTTGCTGATAGACGTCATGAACCGGGACTGGCGGGTCCGTATGGACATTCAGCGCCACTGGTTTGAGGCAGGGGAACTGATTGTTCTGGCGGAGCCCTGGCTGGACCCGGTGGCGGGCCGCACCGGGGAGACCTGGCGCTGGCTGGAGGGCGGCGAGTGGCAGAGTATGGAGTTTGACATCCGCATCTACACCGCTACCGAATTGAAAGCAATGATAGAGGCCGTTGGCCTGCGTTGGGTGACGGTGTACGGCGGGTGGAGTGGGGAACCGCTTAGCCCGCTCGCCCGTCGCATCGTCGCCGTCGCCCGTCGGAATGCTTGACGTCCGGGCACATAATATGCCACCATAGTGGCACAGTTGGCTTATCGGAGGGCGGAGATGGAGACGGTGAAATTGACGGTACGGTCACCTGTATCCCTTCATCGGGCTCTCCAGGCAGGCTCGGCGTCGGCGGAAATCCCTGGATCAAACCCTCGTGGAGGAACTGGCCCGAGCCATCGGGACAGTCCCGGAGAGCGATAGGGCTTTTCTCCGCCGGGCGCTTCGGGAGCAGGGTCTGCTGGCAAAGGCGGGGCCGGTATGGGAGACCGATCCCCGAGATGTTCCAAACCTGACGACGGCGGAGGTCCGCCAGTTGCTGGCCGGTGTACCCCCGCGATCTGAAATTGTGATGGCGGAACGAGGAGAACTCTAATGCCCCTCCTGTAGATTCTCGTTGTGGAGGAAAAAGTGGTTCAACGGGCAGCGGCGCCGGTATCCCGATACTCTCCGAGGGCCTGCGATGCTGTGCAACCGGCTTCTGCGCTGATCCTGGCCGACGCAGTCCGTCCCTACGGGCGCCTGGTCCCAACTTTCGTCTCCGCCGATGGCCGTCTGTGTGATGTTGCCCAATGGGAAGGTCTGAAAGCAGTTAACCCCAGCGAGTTGAACGAACACACAGGAGGAGAACATGACAGAACGCCTGGCTAAAATTTACAACCCCGCCGAAATTGAGGAGCGCCTCTATCGCTGGTGGGAGGAGCAGGGGTTCTTTCGCCCGGAGACTCTCATCCAGAAAGGGCTGGCGGCCCCCGACGGCCCCCGTTTCTGCATCACTATGCCCCCGCCCAACGTCACCGGCGTCCTCCATCTGGGCCACGCTATGACTGCCGCTGTAGAGGACCTCCAGACCCGCTACTACCGGATGCGGGGGTACGACGCTCTCTTCCTCCCCGGCACCGACCATGCGGGCATCGCCACCCAGAACGTCGTGGAGCGGGACCTGCGCCGAGAAGGCCTCACCCGCCACGACCTGGGCCGGGAGAAGTTTGTCCAGCGCTGCTGGGAGTGGGCCCAGAAACACCGCACCATCATCACCCAGCAGCACAAGCGACTGGGCGTCTCCTGCGACTGGACCCGGGACCGTTTCACCCTGGACCCCGATCTCTCCCGCGCCGTCCGCACGGCCTTTGTCCGTCTTTATAAAAAAGGCCTCATCTATCGCGGCAAGTACATGGTGAACTGGTGCCCCCGTTGCACCAGTGCCATCTCCGACCTGGAGAACATCTACCACGAACTGCCGGGCCACCTCTGGACGGTCCGGTATCCGGTGGTGGACGATGCCTGGGACGGCCCCCGGGCCGAATGGGGGAGCGGGCGCTGGGCCGAAGGGGCCACCCAATTCATCACCGTCGCGACTACCCGCCCGGAGACCATCCTGGGCGATACCGCCGTCGCCGTCCACCCGGACGACGAGCGGTACCGGGAACTGGTCGGGAAGACGGCGGTCCTCCCGGCTCTGGGCCGCCGCATCCCCATCATCGCCGATGAGGCCGTGGACCCGACCTTCGGGACGGGCGCGGTCAAAGTCACCCCGGCCCACGACCCCACCGACTACGAAATCGGCCTCCGCCACGGCCTGGAGCCGATTAACGTCCTCACCGAGACGGCGCAGGTCAACGAGAACGGCGGCCCTTACCAGGGACTGGACCGCTTTGAGTGTCGCCGCCGCATCGTAGACGACCTGGAGCGGGAAGGGTTGCTGGTGAAGACCGAGCCCTACGTCCATTCGGTTGGCCACTGCCAGCGCTGCGACACCATCACCGAACCCTACCTCTCCGTCCAGTGGTTCGTGCGCACGAAGCCCCTCGCCGAGGCCGCCATCCAGGCCGTCCGCGACGGGCGCATGCGCATCGTCCCGCAACGGTTTGATAAAATCTACTTCCAGTGGCTGGAGAACATCCGCGATTGGTGTATCAGCCGCCAACTCTGGTGGGGCCACCGCATCCCCGTCTGGTACTGCGATGACTGCGGCGGCCAGACCTGCGAACTGGAAGACCCGACGACCTGCGCGCACTGCGGCAGTCCCAACATCTATCAGGACGAGGACGTGCTGGATACCTGGTTCTCCTCCGGCCTCTGGCCCTTCTCCACCCTGGGCTGGCCCGAGGAGACGCCCGACTTCCGCCGCTACTACCCCACGGACATGCGGGAGACCGGCTATGACATTCTCTTCTTCTGGGTGGCCCGGGAGGTGATGCTGGGGTTGGAGATGACGGGACAGGCCCCGTATGCCACCGTCTACCTGCATGGCCTGATCCGGGACCAGCACGGACGGAAAATCTCCAAGTCCATGCCCGACGCGGACAAGTACGACCCGCTCAACATCATCCGGGACTACGGTGCGGACGCGCTTCGCTACACGCTATTGACCTCCTCCACGCCGGGCAACGATATGAACCTGGACCCGCGCCGGATTGAGGGGGCGCGTAACTTTGCCAACAAAATCTGGCAGGCCACCCGCTACGTCCTTTCTGTGTGCGACCAGTGGCCGGGAGACCTTCCGGACCTGCGGGAGTTGAGCCTGGGGCGGCCGGAGCGGTGGATTCTGAGCCGTCTGGCCCGTCTCACTGCCGATGTGAACCGTCTGATGGAGGAGTACCAGTACGGCGAAGCGGGCCGCCAGATCAACGACTTCCTCTGGAGCGAGTTCTGCGACTGGTATCTGGAGATTTCCAAGATTTCCGTCTACGCGCCGGATGCCACGCCGCAGTCCACTGCCCCTGCGCGCCGGGTGCTGCTCACGGTGCTGGACGGGGCGCTGCGGCTGCTCCATCCGTTTATGCCGTTTGTGACCGAGGCGCTGTGGCAGGCGCTGCCCGTCCCCAAAGAGACGGAATCCCTGATGCTGGCCCGCTGGCCCGAAGAGGCCCCCTGGCCAACCGACGAGGCCGCAGAAGAAGAGATGGAGTTGCTGATGGACCTGATCCGGGGCATCCGCAACGTCCGGGCAGAATACAACGTGGAGCCGGGGAAGCGAATTCCAGCCCTCTTTGCCGCCGGGGAGTGGGCGGGGCTCCTGCGCCAGGAGCGGGCTATGCTCTGCACGCTGGCGAAACTGGATCCGGAGGGGTTGACGGTGGCGGAGGCGATGGACGCGCCGGCCCAGGCGGCGACAGTGGTGGTGGGCGACGTGGCCGCGTATCTGCCGCTGGCCGGGCTGGTGGACCTGGAGGCGGAGCGGGCGCGGCTGGAGAAGGAACTGGCGGAGGTGACGGCGCGCATTGCCCGCAGCGAGGCACTGCTGGCCGGGGAGTTCGCGCAGAAGGCCCCGGCGGCCGTCGTGGAGCGGGAGCGGGAGAAACTGGCAGACCTGCGAGCGGCCCGCCAGCAATTGGAGGAGCGGCTGGCCCAGTTGGGATAAATGCGGGGTTGTGCGGCGGCGGCCTTCGGCCG
>DAOTWK010000348.1:0-19129 GCA_034435815.1 Anaerolineae bacterium
TAAAGGCGAAGCGGCTGGAGAAGGGCCAGAGAACCCTTACGGATGCCCCTGCCCCAATTCATATTCGACATCAGCGTTACTTTTGACAAATTTGCCCTTTGGTGCTATACTATAAGTTCACGGGTTATTTCTATAGGGGGAGTGGAATGAGTGTCTGGAATACGAACCAAAAGAAATCATACGCCCGGGTGGCCAGTTCACTGAACTTGCCGGCCCTGATAGAGGTGCAGTTGAAATCCTATGAATGGTTCCAGCGAGAGGGGCTGCTGGACCTGTTCACCGAGATTTCGCCCATAGAGAGTTACACTGGGAATCTTCGGCTGCACCTGCCCAGCCGCAAGCCCGAAAGCCAGCAATTCAATCTACAGTACCGCTTTGGGAACCCCCCACATTCCCAGGAGGAGTGCCTTGAGCGGGACCTCACCTACGCCGTGCCCCTCTATGTGGACATGGCGCTGGAGAACCGGGGGACGGGCGAAATCAGCCGGAGCGAGATTTTCCTGGGTGACTTTCCGTTGATGACCGAGAACGGTACTTTCATTATCAACGGTACCGAACGGGTCGTCGTCAGCCAGTTAATCCGCTCCCCAGGCGTCTATTTTGAGGTGGAGGAAGACCGCACTACTGGCCGACGGCTCTGCATGGCCAAATTAATCCCAGATCGCGGGGCCTGGCTGGAGTTTGAGAGCCGCAAGACCGGCTACCTCACCCTCAAATTCAATCGCAAGCGCACCCTCCCCCTGACCATCTTCCTGCGCGCCCTGGCAGCCGTGGATGACGGGACCGGTTCCTCCGTCCTCACCGAAGGCACCAACGAGGAACTGCTGAAACTCTTTGAGGGCGTGGACACCGCCCCCGACATCCAGTGGATTCCCACCACCTTCCGCCAGGAGCCGGACTGGGATTCCCGGGATAGCCGAACGATTGCCGAAGAGGCGCTCCTGGAATTCTATCGTCGAGTCCGACCGGGCGACTTGGCTACTTTGGAGAATGCCCGGGAGTTCCTCATCGCCCAGATCTTTGACGACCGCCGCTACGACCTCCAGCGCGTGGGCCGCTACAAACTCAACCAGCGCCTGAGACTGCGCGTCTCTGAGGAGCGCCGGACTGTCACCAAAGAGGACATCGTTTCCATCGTCCAGCACCTAATTCGCATCAACAACGGCGTAGAGGATGCCGACGACATTGACCATCTGGGTAATCGGCGGGTGAAGACCGTCGGGGAACTCATTCAGAACAAACTGCGGGTAGGTCTTCTGCGCCTGGAGCGGGTGGTCAAAGAGCGCATGTCCCTCCATCCGGAGTCGGAGCCGCTCACCCCTGTCGCCCTGATCAACATCCGCCCGGTAGTAGCCGTCATCCGGGAGTTCTTCGGCTCCAGCCAGTTGTCCCAATTTATGGACCAGACCAACCCCCTGGCGGAACTGACCCACAAGCGCACCCTCTCCGCACTGGGCCCGGGCGGCCTGCGGCGGGAGCGAGCCGGATTTGAAGTCCGTGACGTCCACCACTCCCACTACGGCCGCATCTGCCCCATTGAGACACCGGAAGGCCCCAACATCGGTCTTATAGGCCGCCTGGCGACCTTCGCCCGGGTCAACGAACTCGGATTTGTGGAGACGCCTTACCGCAAGGTCATCCGCTCCGTCCCGCCGACGGCCGATGCCCTGGTGGGCGAGATTCTCCGGGAGCGGATTGTGGATCCAGAGACCGGCGAGGTGGTCGCCGAGGCCGGTGTGGAGGTGACACCCGAACTGGCCCAGCGCATTGCTGCCCTGAACCT
Source organism: Anaerolineae bacterium (assembly GCA_034435815.1). Lineage (GTDB taxonomy): Bacteria > Chloroflexota > Anaerolineae > B4-G1 > DUEL01 > SpSt-77. Next base: position 1,784 of record DAOTWK010000348.1, read on the forward strand.
GTCGGACGAAATTGCCATTCATCCCCGGGTGACGGGTGAAATCGTCTACCTCTCCGCCGACAAAGAAGAGCCCTATACCATCGCCCAGGCGACGACCCGGCTGGACGAGAAGGGGCGCTTCCTGAACCCGCGCGTCTCTGCCCGGCGCGGGGATGAGTTCTTGTTGACCACCCCGGACCGGGTGGACCTGGTGGATGTGGCCCCGCCGCAGATTGTCGGTGTCTCAGCAGCCCTCATCCCCTTCCTGGAGCACGATGATGCCAACCGGGCCCTCATGGGCTCCAACATGCAGCGTCAGGCTGTCCCGCTGCTCCTGCCGGAACCGCCCCTGGTCGGCACCGGCGTGGAGTGGCAGGCCGCCGTGGACTCCGGGCAGGTCATTCTGGCCGAAGCCGACGGCGAGGTGATTAGCGTTGCCGGAGACCGTATCGTTGTTCTGGAAGACAACGGCAACCGCCGGATCTACAACCTGCGCAAGTACAACCGCTCCAACCAGTCCACCTGCATAGACCAGCGCCCCCTGGTCCAAAAGGGAGACCGGGTGCGTAAGGGAGAGGTCTTGGCGGATAGTTCCGCCACCTATGGCGGCGAACTGGCCCTGGGCCAGAACGTCCTTTGCGCCTTCATCTCCTGGGAGGGCTGGAATTTTGAGGACGCCATCATCATCAGCGAGAGCCTGATCCGGGACGACAAGTTCACCTCCGTCCACATTGAGAAGCACGAGACGGAGGCGCGGGACACCAAACTGGGCCCCGAGGAAATCACGCGCGACATCCCGAACGTGGGCGAGGATGCCTTGCGGGACCTGGACGAGAGGGGCATCATCCGCATCGGCGCTGAAGTCGGCCCATCGGACATCCTGGTGGGCAAGATCACCCCCAAGGGCGAGAAGGAACTGACGCCGGAGGAGAAACTGCTGCGGGCCATTTTCGGCGAGAAGGCGCGCGAGGTCAAGGACTCCAGCCTGCGTATGCCCCACGGCGAGCGCGGCAAAGTAGTCAGCGTCAAAGTGTTTGACCGCAGCGAGTACCGCGACCTGCCCACCGGCGTGGAGAAAATGGTGCGCGTCAGCGTGGCTCAGCGGCGGAAGATTACCGAGGGTGACAAAGTCGCCGGCCGCCACGGGAATAAGGGCGTTGTCTCCCGAGTCGTCCCCATTGAAGATATGCCTTTCCTGGCCGACGGGACGCCAGTGGAAATCATCCTCAACCCCCTGGGCGTCCCCGGCCGGATGAACATTGGGCAGATTCTAGAGACCCACCTGGGCTGGGCCGTACATCGGTTGGGCTTTCGGGCTGTCAGCCCTGTCTTTGACGGTGCCAAGGAGGAGCAGATTGCTGCCGAACTGGCCCGCGCCTGGATGATAGACCGGGCCTGGCAGGAGGTCACTGAGCGAGCATGGGCGTGGCTCACTGCCCAGGATTACCCCCTGGAGACCCTCGCCAACGACGACGAGGCCCGCCTGCTCTACATCCTGGCCTGGCTTGCCGACCGGGGCTACGACGAGGAGCGCCTGGCGCGGGATACCATCTATGCCCGCCGCTCTGTCCTGCGGGAGTGGTTGAGGGAACAGGGCTACGACCCGGATTTTCTTCTCTCCTTTGAGGACGACCCGCGGCCGATAACGGAGCGGGAGGAGGCCGACCGGGCTGCGCAAATGGCCTGCCTGCGCCTCTGGCTGGCCGACCACGGGCACGATACAGGCAACCTATCCGATGAGGAAGTGGAGTTACTGGCGCCCCGCGTCAGCATAGAGACGAGAGACCCGCTGCCCACCCTGGGCAAGGCCATCCTCTACGACGGGATGACTGGCGAACCTTTTGACCAGCCGGTGACGGTGGGTATGATTTATATGATGAAACTGGCCCATATGGTGGAGGACAAGGTCCATGCCCGCTCCACCGGCCCCTACAGCCTGGTCACTCAGCAGCCGCTGGGCGGGAAAGCCCAATTCGGTGGTCAGCGATTCGGTGAAATGGAGGTCTGGGCCCTGGAGGCCTATGGTGCCGCTTACACCCTCCAGGAGATGCTCACCATCAAGTCCGACGACGTCCAGGGCCGGGTGCGCACCTACGAGGCCATCGTGAAAGGGAAACCCATCACTGAGTCCGGCGTGCCAGCCTCTTTCAAAGTGCTGGTCAAGGAGTTGCAGAGCCTCGGGCTGGCCGTGGAGGCCGTCACGGAGAGCGGAGAAGTCCTGCGGTTCGGGCGGGAGGAGAGCCGGCCGCGCGTCCCGCGCCTGGCGATGGGTCTGCTGGGTCTGACCGACCGCCATTCCGGCGAGTTTGACTAAATTCACAACTTGTGGTAAAATGCCCGCTCGTCAGATGGACGGCAGCCAGAGCCCCTGCCGTACACGAAAGGACTCGTGAAGGCGGAAGGAGGCCATCGGTTGGCACAGATGGCCTTCTTCGCGGAATCTGAGGGAGAATAACCGTGCCGACGATCAATCAACTGGTTCGCAAGGGACGAAAGCCGAAGGAAAAGAAGACCAAGGCGCCGGCGCTGCAGTACATTTTTAACTCGTACAAGCAGCGGCGCTTCCGGACGCCGAAGGGCGCGCCCCAGAAGCGGGGGGTCTGCACTCAGGTGCGCACGATGACGCCGAAGAAGCCCAACTCCGCGCTGCGCAAAATCGCCCGCGTGCGGCTGACCAACGGCATTGAAATCACGGCCTATATCCCCGGCGAGGGGCACAACCTGCAGGAGCACTCGGTGGTGCTGGTGCGCGGTGGCCGTGTGAAGGACCTGCCCGGCGTCCGCTACCATATCATCCGGGGCGCGCTGGATTCTGCGGGCGTGGATGGGCGCGCTCAGCAACGCTCCAAGTACGGCACCAAGGCCGGCAAGGGCGGCAAGGGCCCGGCCAAGCCGGGCGCGAAGCCGGGAAAGAAATAATCCTGGCTGAAGACAGGCCTGTTCTGAAACCCCGATTTGAGGCAATGCTGAGAGAGTTCCCTGAATAGCGGACCGAGAGGTATTATGCCCAGACGATATCGTCCACCCAAACGAGAAATTGAGCCGGACCTGCGCTATAACAGCGTCCTGGTCGCCAAATTCATCAACAAAATCATGAAAGACGGCAAAAAGAGCCTGGCGACCCGCATTATGTACCAGGCGATGGATATTCTCCAGGAGCGGGCCCGGCGACCGGCACTGGAGGTGCTGGAGGAGGCGGTGCGCAACGTCTCTCCCATCCTGGAGGTCAAACCCCGGCGTGTCGGTGGGGCGACCTATCAGGTGCCGGTAGAGGTGCCGCCCCACCGTCAGACCAGTCTGGCCATCCGCTGGATTCTGGACGCTGCTCGCAATCGGTCCGGGCGCTCTATGGCCGAAAAACTGGCCGCCGAACTGATGGACGCGGTTAACAAGACCGGCGCCGCCATCAAGAAACGGGAAGATACCCACAGGATGGCCGAAGCCAACCAGGCGTTTGCCCACTACCGGTGGTAGCGCCCCATCTGGTGGGAGCCCGGGCGACCCGGAGGAACAGATGCGATGGCATGGCCACTGGAGCGGGTTCGCAATATCGGGATTATCGCCCACATAGACGCGGGGAAAACGACCACCACTGAGCGGATTCTCTTTTACACGGGAAGAACTCACCGGATGGGGACGGTGGACGAAGGGACCACCGTCACCGACTGGATGGTTCAGGAGCGGGAACGGGGCATTACCATCACCGCCGCTGCCGTCACCTGCTTCTGGCGTGACCATCAGATTAACATCATAGATACGCCGGGGCACATAGATTTCACCGCCGAGGTGCAGCGCAGTCTGCGCGTCCTGGATGGAGGGGTGGTGGTCTTTGACGCCGTTGCCGGAGTGGAGCCCCAGTCGGAGACTGTCTGGCGGCAGGCTCGCTCCTTCGGTGTGCCCCTTATCGCTTTCATTAACAAGATGGACAAACTGGGCGCCGACTTCGCCCACGCCACCGAGACTATCCGGGAGCGGCTGGGGGCTAACCCCGTGACCCTCCAGTGGCCGATCGGTCGGGAGGCGTCTTTCCGGGGCGTGGTGGACCTGCTGGAGATGCACGCGGTCACCTGGGTGGACGAGTTGGGCAAGGAACCGGTGATAGAGCCCATCCCCCCGGAACTGGCCGACGAGGTGCAGGCGCTGCGGGAGCAGGTCCTGGAGCAGATTGTGGAGACCGACGACGACCTGATGGCCCGCTACCTGGAGGGTGAGGAGATTCCGGTGGCGGTCCTGCGGCGGGCCCTGCGGCGGGCCACCATCGCCGGAACCCTGGTCCCGGTTCTCTGTGGCTCCGCTTTGCGCAACAAAGGTGTGCAGCCTTTGTTGGACGCCATCGTGGACTACTTGCCCTCTCCACTGGACATCCCGCCGGTGGAAGGGGAGAACCCCCGCACCGGGGAGCCGGAAACTCGCCCCGCCGACGTCAACGCTCCGCTGGCGGCCCTGGCCTTCAAGGTGGCCAGTGACCCTTACGTGGGCCGTCTGGTCTATGTGCGGGTCTACTCGGGCAAACTCAAGATCGGCTCTTCCGTTTATAACCCTGGCAAAGGGCAGACAGAGCGCATTGGCAAACTCCTGCGGATGTTTGCCCGGGACCGGGAGGAGATTGCCGAACTGACGGCCGGGGACATCGGCGGTGTGGTCGGTCTGAAGGCCACGTTCACCGGCGACACGCTTTGCCCACCGACGGCTCCTATCATCCTGGAGCCTATCGTCTTCCCGGAGCCGGTGGTCTTCGTGGCCATTGAGCCCAAGACGGCGGCGGATCAGGAGCAACTGCATCAGGCCCTGCGGCGACTGGCGGAGGAAGACCCCACCTTTGTCGTCCGCACCGACGAGAACACCGGGCAGACCATCCTGGCCGGGATGGGAGAACTCCACCTGGAGATTCTGGTGGACCGGCTGGTGCGGGAGTTCCGCGTGGAAGGACGAGTGGGACGCCCCCGGGTGGCCTACCGGGAGACAGTGACCGCCCGCGCGGAGGCGGAGGCCGTGTTTGACCGGCCCATCAGCGGGAACCCCCAGTACGCCCGGGTGCGGCTGGCGGTAGAGCCGTTGCCGTCGGGAGGCGGATTCCGGTTTCAGGATCCCAGTCGAGGGAAACTCCTGCCGCCGCCCTTCGTGAAGGCGGTGGAGGAGGGGTGCCGCGAGGCGATGGAGAGCGGCGTCCTGGCGGGCTACCCCTTAGTGGACGTACAGGTCACCCTGCTGGATGGGACCTGGGACGCGGAAACCTCCACCGAACTGGCCTTTAAAGTGGCCGGGTCTATGGCCTTCAAGCGGGCGGTGGAGGAGGCGAAGCCGGTGCTGCTGGAGCCGGTGATGCGGACGGAGGTGGTGGTGCCTGAAGCGTCCCTGGGGGAGGTCATCGGTGACCTGAACAGTCGGGGGGCGACCATTGAGGGGATGGAGGGGCGGCCGGGCGGCGTGCGTGCCGTCCGGGCGATGGTGCCCCTCGCCCGAATGTTCGGCTATGCCACCGATGTCCGTTCCCTGACCCAGGGGCGGGGCACATTTACGATGGAATTCCACCACTACGCACCGGTGGATAAAGAGCAGATGGAGGCCATTTTATATGGCGGTCGTGGCTGGTAGAAGACGCTCTCATGAATTGGGAGTTGTTCTCCAGTGCCGTTCGGGCCGGGGGATAACTCCGGCCCGAACTATTTTCTGAACCGAAGAATAGAACTTACGAATCCCTTGATGAAAGGAGAGAGAAGAGATGGCGAAGCCAAAGTTCGTCCGTGAAAAGCCGCACGTAAACGTGGGGACCATCGGACATATTGACCATGGCAAGACCACGCTGACGGCGGCAATCACCAAAGTGCTGGCCATGCGGGGCCTGGCAGAGTACAAGTCCTACGACGAGGTCGCCAAAGCGGACGCGAAGATGTTCCGCCGCGACGCAACGAAAATCCTGACGGTCGCTATTGCCCACGTGGAATATGAGACCGACAAGCGGCACTACGCCCACGTGGACTGCCCCGGCCACCGGGACTACATCAAGAACATGATTACCGGCGCGGCTCAGATGGACGGGGCCATCCTGGTCGTCTCCGCGGCCGATGGCCCGATGCCCCAGACCCGGGAGCACGTGCTGCTGGCCCGCCAGGTGAACGTTCCGGCCATCGTGGTCTTCCTGAACAAGGTGGACCTGATGGAGGACGAGGAACTGCTGGAACTGGTGGAACTGGAACTGCGGGAACTGCTGAACTCCTACGGCTTCCCAGGCGACGAGACGCCCATCGTGCGCGGTTCCGCCCTGAAGGCCCTCCAGTCCTCCAGCACCGACCCGAACGCGCCGGAATACCAGTGCATCTGGGAACTGATGCGCGTGGTGGATGAATATATCCCCACCCCGGTGCGTGAGGAGGATAAGCCGTTCCTGATGCCCATTGAGGACGTTTTCAGCATCAAGGGGCGCGGTACGGTTGTCACTGGCCGTGTGGAGCGGGGTACGCTGGTGCCGATGAGCGAGGTGGAGATTGTCGGCCTGCGCGACCGACCCATCAAGACTGTCGTCACCGACATGGAGATGTTCCGCAAGAAACTGGACAAGGTGGTGGCGGGCGATAACGCCGGCCTTCTCCTGCGCGGTATTGGCAAGGACGAGGTTTCCCGAGGTATGGTGGTCGCCGCGCCCGGCTCCATCACGCCGCACCGGAAGTTTGAGGCCCAGGTCTACGTCCTCCGCAAGGAGGAGGGTGGGCGGCACAAGGCCTTCTTCTCCGGCTACCGGCCTCAGTTCTACATCCGCACCACCGACGTGACGGGAACCATCACCCTGCCTGAGGGTGTGGAGATGGTCATGCCCGGCGACGACGTCAACCTGGTGGTGGAACTGATTGAACCGGTCGCGGTGGAGCAGGGCTCCCGCTTTGCTATCCGTGAGGGCGGTCTGACCGTCGGCGCGGGCGTCATCACCAAGATTCTGGACTAACGGACCCGGTACATCAATGGCCAAGCAGAGGATTCGGATCCGCCTGAAGGCGTACGACCATCGCGTGCTGGATGAGTCGGCCCGGCGCATCGTGGAGGCGGCCGAGCGCACGGGAGCGACGGTGGTTGGCCCGATCCCATTGCCGACCCAGATAGAGCGCTTCACCGTGCGCCGGTCCACCTTCATTGACAAGGACTCCCACGAGCACTTTGAAATCCGGACCCACAAGCGGGTGATAGACGTCCTGGAGCCGGATAACAAGACCATAGATGCGCTGATGCGGCTCAACCTGCCCGCAGGCGTGGACATAGAAATTAAGTTGTAAGTAGGCAAGGAAAAGGGCGGACGGGGGACAAGGCCCTCCGCTGCCTTTATCCGGATATCCTTGCATCCTTGATCCTGAAACCGGGATGATGCGGCCTGTCCCAGGGCTGGCAGTCCCATGGAGGAGTGAGTATCGTGAAGGGAATCCTGGGGAAAAAAGTGGGAATGACCACTCTGTTTACTGCCGAGGGCGAGGCGATCCCGGTCACGGTGATTGAGGCCGGACCCTGTTGGGTCACTCAGGTCAAGACACCGGAGCGGGACGGCTATAGCGCAGTCCAATTGGGCTTTGAGCCGGTGAAACCATCCCGCCTGACGCGCGGGCAACTGGGTCATCTGGGCTTGCTGAAGACCGACTCCGTCCACCCGCGCCGGCGGGTGCTGAAGGGGATAAGCGGGCCGCTCCGCCGCCTGCGGGAATTCCGCGTGAGGCCGGAAGAGGCACCTGCTGAGGGCGAGAAAATCACGGTGGACGTCTTCCGGGTCGGCGACCGGGTGGATGTGGTGGGCACATCCAAAGGGCGCGGGTTCGCCGGGGGCATCAAGCGCTACGGTTTCAACCGCCAGCCCAAGACCCACGGTCAATCGGACCGGGAGCGTCGCCATGGCTCCATCGGCGCTACCACGACGCCGGGCCGGGTGCTGAAGGGACTGCGAATGCCCGGCCGAATGGGCGGCGTGCGGGTGACCGTGCAGAACCTGGAAGTGGTGATGGTGGACCCGGAGCGGAACTTGCTGGCGGTGCGTGGTGCCGTCCCGGGCCACCGGGGTAGCCTGGTGATGATCAAACAGGCCCGAAAGACGAAGGAACTGCGCAGGGAGTAAGAACCGAGTACGCAGTAACGGAGTATGGAGTAGGGGGTAAACGATGAAGGTTCCCGTCTGGAACATGAGCGGGCAGCAAGTAGATGAGATAGAGTTGCGGCCCGACATCTTTGAGGCGCCGGTCAACGTGCCGCTGATGCACCAGGCGCTGGTGCGGCAACTGGCCAACGCCCGCCTGGGCACCCACAAGACCAAGACGCGCGGCGAGGTCAACCGGACCACAGCCAAGTGGTACCGGCAGAAGGGGACGGGCCGGGCCCGCCACGGTAGCCGGAACGCACCCATTTTCGTCGGCGGCGGCATCGCCCATGGGCCTAAGCCGCGCAGTTACGAACAGCGGATGCCCAAGAAGATGCGCCGGGCCGCCCTGCGCAGCGCCTTGAGCGCGAAGGCCGGTCAGCAGCAGATCGTGGTGGTGGACCGGCTGGAGTTGCCCGAGCCGAAGACACGGGAAATGCGCGAAGTTCTTTCCCGGCTCAATGTGGGAGAGGATGCCCTGATTCTCCTGCCTGGCCGTAATGAGACGGTGGAGAGGTCGGTTCGCAACTTGCCGAAGGTGAAGGCGCTCCACGCCAGTTATCTGAACATCCGCGACCTGTTGCAGTACGAGAAAGTGGTCATGCCGCTGGGCGCCCTGCAAGTGATAGAGTCCATTCTGGGGTAGGGCCATGCATCTGTACGAGGTCATCAAACGTCCGGTTTTGACGGAAAAGACCCAGAGGGCTACCTCGCTCCGCCGACGGCAGTACACCTTTGAGGTGGACCGGCGGGCGAATAAGGCCCTGGTCAAGCAAGCAGTGGAGACGATTTATCGGGTCCATGTGGAAGCAGTGAACATTGCCAACATGCCGGCCAAAGCCGTCCGACGGTGGGGACGCCGTCGGGTGGTGCGGATTCCGGCCTGGAAGAAGGCAGTGGTCACCCTCGCCGAAGGGGAACGAATCCCGGAACTGGAAGTGCTGGAGGGCTAAGGTGGGGATCAAGGTCTATAAACCGACATCGCCCGGACGCCGGGGGATGACCGGCTCACTGTTTGAGGAGATCACGAAGACCGAGCCGGAGCGAAGCCTGGTTGTTCCCTTGCGGAAAAAGGGCGGGCGGAACGTCCAGGGACGGATCACCATTCGCTACCGGGGTGGCGGCCACAAGCGGCTGTACCGTCTGATTGACTTCAGGCGGGATAAGCACGGCATTCCGGCCCGCGTGGCTTCTATAGAGTACGATCCCAACCGCTCGGCGCGCATCGCCCTGCTGGTCTACGCGGACGGCGAGAAGCGGTACATCCTGGCTCCGCTGGGCCTGAGAGTTGGCGATACGGTGATGAGCGGCCCGACCGCTGAGATCCGGGTGGGGAACGCGCTGCCGCTGGAGCGCATCCCGTTAGGGACAACGGTCCACAACATTGAGTTGTATCCCGGACGGGGTGGACAATTGGTCCGGTCGGCGGGTTGCGCCGCCCAGGTACTGGCGAAGGAAGGGGACTATGTGACGATCCGGCTGCCCAGCGGTGAGATGCGGTTGGTCCGTAAAGAGTGTATGGCAACGGTCGGGCAGGTGGGGAATGAGGATCATGCCAACATCAAGTTGGGCAAAGCGGGCCGCAAGCGCTGGCTGGGGCGGCGTCCGCATGTGCGCGGTTCCGCAATGAGCCCGCGCGACCATCCGCACGGCGGTGGCGAAGGGCGCTCGCCCATCGGCATGCCCGGCCCGAAGACGCCGTGGGGCAAGCCGACCCTGGGCAAGAAGACCCGTCGCAACAAGACGACGGATAAGTACATCATCCGTCGGCGGGGTAAACGCCGGCAGTAAGCGGACGGAATACGCAGTACGGAGTAGAGAAATATGGGACGCTCGCTGAAAAAAGGCCCGTATGTAGACCCGAAGTTGCTGCGGAAAATTGAGGAACTGAATCGGGCCGGGGAGAAACGGGTGATCCGGACCTGGTCCCGGGCTTCCACCATCTTCCCGCAAATGGTGGGCCATACCATCGCCGTTCACGACGGGCGGCGACATGTGCCCATCTACATTACCGAGAACATGGTCGGTCACAAATTGGGGGAGTTCGCTCCGACCCGGACCTATCGGGGGCACATCACCAAAGAAAAGAAGGGTGAAGTGCGGCGGAAGAAGTAAGGAGTCGGAATTCGGGAGTAAGGAGTAGAGGTTATGGAGGTCCGCGCACAGGCGAAGCATATACCGATGTCGGCGCGAAAGGTGCGCCGGGTGATTGACCAGGTGCGAGGTATGGATGTGGTGGGGGCATTGGAGGTGTTGCGACTGATGCCGCACGCCGCCGCGCGCCCGGTGGAGAAACTGCTCCGCTCGGCCGTCGCCAACGCAGAAGAGAACATTGGCCTCTCCCGGGACAACCTGTACATCGCCCATATTGTGGCCGACGAGGGGCCGGGGGTGGCGCCGGGCAAGGGGTTGCGGCCGCGCTTCGCCGCCCGAGGACGGTATCGCCCGATCCGCCGCCGCTCATCCCACATCACCGTCGTCCTGGACGAGTTTGAGGAGGAATAATCTTCACCACGAAGACACAAAGACACTAAGGAAAATTATTTAATTCTTCGTGTCTTTGTGTCTTAGTGGTTCAGACCATCAACGGAGGGGCATTTTGGGACGAAAGGTACATCCCTACGGCTTTCGGTTGAAGATTCTGCGGGATTGGAAGGCCCGCTGGTACTCCGACGGCAAGGCCTACCGGGACCTGTTGCAGGAGGACCTGCGCATTCGGGAGTACATAGAGCGGGAACTGGCTCCGGCGGGAGTCTCCCGGATTGAGATTGAGCGCTTCCCGAACCAGGTGCAGGTGACCATCTGGACGGCGCGTCCGGGCATTGTGATCGGGCGAAAGGGGGGCGCGGTGAAGGTGCTCCGGCAGGACTTGGAGGAGATCACCGGCAAGCGGGTGCACGTGGACGTGCGGGAAGTGGAGCAGCCGGAACTGGACGCCCGGCTGGTGGCCCAGAACATCGTGGCCCAACTGGAACGCCGGATTTCCCACGGTCGGGCGATGAAGCGAGCCATCCAACAGGCTATGCGGGCCGGGGCCCAGGGGGTCTGGATTGTCTGCAAGGGGCGCATCGGTGGCGCCGAAATGGCCCGCCCGGTCGCCATGCGGGAGGGCCGGGTACCTCGCCAGACCCTGCGCGCCGATATTGACTTCGCCCGCGCCGAGGCCTACACCACCTACGGCCGCATCGGCGTCAAGGTCTGGATTTACAAAGGAGATATCCTCTCTCCTGAAGCGAAATCCGAAATGGTAAAGGAACAACCGCAGCCGTTTGTGGTGTAGAGATCGGGCCCGGGGTGGGGAGTGGAGATTTCCCGGCGCCTGTACGAGGGGCAGACTATTGACGAAATATTTGAGAGGGCGAAGGAATTATGGCGAGGATAAAAGTGACAGAACTGGGAATTATTCGGCAATCTGGTCTGCCTCGTGAACTCTTTGAGATGAAGCGATAGGATCAGCCTGATAGGGGAGCAAAACCGATGTTGATGCCGAAACGGGTGAAATATCGCAAGCAGATGCGCGGACGGATGAAGGGCCGCGAGAGCCGGGGAACTGAGGTTGCCTTCGGTGAATACGGCCTGCAAGCGTTGGAGCCGGCCTGGATCACCAGCCGTCAGATTGAGGCCGCGCGGCGGGCTATCGTCCGCTTCGTCCGTCGGCGCGGGAAGTATTGGATTCGGATTTTTCCGGATAAGCCGGTCACGGCCAAGCCCGCCGAGACCCGCATGGGTAAGGGCAAGGGCGCAGTGGACCACTGGGTGGCCGTCGTTCGGCCGGGCCGTATCCTCTTTGAACTGGCGGGTCTGCCCGAAGAGCAGGCCCGGGAGGCCATGCGGCTGGCGGCCAACAAACTGCCCATTAAATGCCAGTTTGTCACCCGAGAAAAGTTGGTGGGAGAGTAGCATGCGAGCCAGAGAACTCCGGTCGTTGACGGATGCTGAACTGCGTGCCCGGTTGGAAGATGCCTATCGGGAACTGTTTGTCCTGCGGCAGGACTGGTTTATGAATCGTCTGCAGGACAATAACCGCATCACCGCCACCAAGCGGGATATTGCCCGCATCAAGACCATCCTGCGGGAGCGGGAGTTGGCCCGGATGATGCAGGAGGCGACGCAATGAGAGAACGGCGAAAGCAGCTGATTGGGCGTGTCGTCAGCGATAAGATGCAGAAGACGGTGGTGGTGCAGGTGGAGCGGACCCATCGCCATCCGCTCTACGGCAAGGTGGTGCGGGTGCGGAAGAAGTACTATGCCCACGACGAGGGAAACTCCTGCCGCACTGGCGACCTGGTGCGGATTGTGGAATCCCGGCCGTTGAGCCGGCTGAAGCGGTGGGTGGTGGAGGAGATTCTGGAACGGGCCGAACGTCCTGAGGAGGTGGCGGCATGATCCAGCAGGAGACCCGTTTGACGGTGGCCGATAACACTGGAGCAAAGGAACTGCTTTGCATCCGCGTCATGGGTGGCTCCAAGCGGCGATATGGCTACGTCGGGGACGTCATTGTGGCGACGGTCAAACAGGCCACGCCCAACGCGTCGGTGAAAAAGGGAGACGTGGTCAAGGCCGTCATTGTCCGCACGGCCAAAGAGTACCGGCGCCCCGACGGCTCCACCATCCGCTTTGACGACAACGCGGCGGTGTTGCTGGATGCCACAGGCGTTAACCCGCGCGGCACCCGTATTTTCGGGCCCGTCGCCCGGGAGTTGCGGGACAAGGGATTTATGAAGATCATTTCTCTGGCACCAGAGGTGTTGTGATTACGAAATGGGGAATACGTACTTCGTATTCCGTTGTAACGAGAGGTGAAGAATGGGCATTCGGGTCAAAAAAGGAGATACGGTGGAGGTCATCGCCGGGGAAGACCGAGGGAAGCGCGGAGAAGTGCGAGAGGTGTTTCCGAAGGAGAACCGGGTGGTGGTGGCAGGGGTAAATTTGGTCACCAAGCATCAGCGACCGATCCGCGCGGGCCGGGGACAGATTCAACCCGGGCGAATTCAGTTTGAGGCGCCGATCCATCTTTCCAACGTGATGCCGGTCTGCCCGCACTGCAAGGAGGCCACGCGAGTGGGCTTTGAGCGCCAGGAGGATGGACGCAAAAGGCGGATTTGCAAGCGGTGTGGGCAATCGTTTTGATTGAATCGGCAATCTTGAATTTGCAATCTAAAAGGTGAGTCCAATGCAGCGGTTGCAGGCTTTATATCGGGAACAGATTCGGCCGACCCTCATGCGGGAGTTCGGCTATCGCAACATCATGGAAGTTCCGCGACTGCAGAAGATTGTCATCAACATCGGCATGGGGGAGGCGCTGGACAATCCGAAGTCGCTGGATTTCGCCGTCCAGGACTTGGCAACTATCACCGGTCAGCGGCCTGTGATCACCAAGGCCCGCAAGTCCGTCGCCAGTTTCAAGTTGCGGGCCGGCCGGGCCATCGGGGTGAAGGTGACGCTGCGGGGCGAGCGCATGTGGGCGTTCCTGGACCGGCTCTGCAACGTGGCGCTTCCCCGGCAGCGGGACTTTCGCGGTGTTTCTCCCTCTGCCTTTGATGGGCGAGGAAACTACACTCTGGGGCTGCGCGAGCAGTTGATTTTCCCGGAGATCAACTACGATAAGATTGACAAAATTCGCGGTATGGAAATCACCATTGTGACCACCGCGAAGACGGATGAGGAAGCCCGGCGGCTGCTGGAACTTCTGGGGATGCCGTTCCGGCGATAGCAGGAAGCAAGCCGATGAGCGTTTACGTTCTGACTTCCGAGGAACAGATTGTCCAGGAAATTCGAGAGACGCCCCGGGAGTACTGGCCGAATCTACTGCAACTGATTCGCCTGTTCCGGGAGAGTGTTACTTTGAAGCCCGCGGTGGCAAGTTTTCGCCAGGGCTGGTGCGAGGCATTGGCAGGGGAGACTTTCCCTATTTCTGAACTGTGGGAAGGCATTGATGCCGAGTGAGTCCTCGCTGGTGCAGATAGAGTTCACACCCGAGTTCAAGCGCAATTTGCGCGCTTTATCCAAAAAGTATCGCCACATCCGATCGGATATTCAACCGGTACTGGACCAACTTCAGGCTGGAGAATTTATCGGAGACCAGATTCCCGGCACACAGTATACTGTGTTCAAAGTGCGGGTGAGGAACAGAGATATCCGAAAGGGAAAAAGTGCGGGCTATCGGCTGATTTATTATGTGCAATCTCCTGGCCGGGTTGTTCTGGTAACTCTCTACTCAAAACTTGACCAGGCAGACATTTCTACAGCGCAAATTCGGCGCATTCTGGCCGAGTTTGAAGAGTACTTTGAATAAGCATTAGGGGTCCAGTTCCGATACCATCTTTGGCGGAGCAAAAGTGCGTATGACCAGAAAATGCATGCCCTATCGGGAAATGCGACGGAAGTATAAAGTGCAGGTGCGGAATCGCTGCCAGCGCTGTGGCCGCCCGCGCGGTTATTACCGCCGCTTCGGCCTCTGCCGCATCTGCCTGCGGGAGTTGGCCCTGGAGGGGCTCATTCCCGGGCTGACCAAGTCCAGTTGGTGAGGGTGACGGACCGATGACGGTGACAGATCCGATTGCCGATATGTTGACCCGCATGCGCAATGCGATTGCGGTGGGGCATCCCACCGTGGAGATGCCCTCTTCCAAAATGAAGGTCGCTATTGCCCGCATCTTGAAGGAAGAAGGGTATATTGAGGACTACCGGGTGGTGGAGTCGCCGGAGCAGCCTCGTTACCGCCTGGTGATTCGCCTGAAGTATATCGGGGAACGGCGGAAGCGGCGGTCCGTCATTCAGGGACTGCAACGGGTCAGCAAGCCGGGCCGCCGGATTTACACCCGCGCGTCCGAGATTCCCTGGGTGAAAAGCGGTATGGGCATTGCCATCCTCTCCACTCCGAAGGGAATCCTCACCGGCGAACAGGCCCGACGGCTGCGGGTGGGCGGCGAGGTTATCTGCTACGTGTGGTAGGGAGGACGGGATGTCGCGAATTGGTCGGATGCCGATCCCTTTGCCCCCCGGGGTGAAGGTGGAAATTCAGGGTAGCCAGGTCACCGTGAGCGGCCCGAAAGGGACGCTGACGCGTACATTTGACCCGGCGATGCAAATTGTTAAAGAAGATAATACCCTGCGGGTCTACCGGCCCACCGATGCCCGACACCACCGGGCGCTGCATGGGCTGACCCGTGCCCTGCTGGCGAATATGGTGGAGGGGGTTTCCCAGGGATTCCAGAAGCAACTGGAAATTCGCGGCGTTGGGTACCGCGCCGAGCGCCAGCCTGACGGGACGCTGGTCATGCACCTGGGATTCTCCCACCCGGTCCGCGTCCGTCCGCCGGAGGGTATCACGTTTGACGTGGACCCGAAAGCGGGCATCATCACCGTCCGGGGCGCAGATAAGGAGACGGTGGGACGGATTGCCGCCGAAATCCGTGCCTGGCGCCCGGCCGACCCGTACCTGGGGAAAGGGCTCCGCTATCTGGGCGAGCAGATTCGCCAGAAGGCCGGGAAGGCCGGTAAAGGTAAGGGCAAGGGTAAGGGTAAGAAGTAAGGATCAGGGAGCAAGGATTATGGTGGAAAAAGATCGCCGGTTGGGACGACTGCGCCGACGCAAGCATGTGCGCAAGAAGGTGTTCGGCACGCCTGAGCGCCCGCGCCTGAACGTTTTTCGCAGTTTGCGGCATATCTACGCCCAGGTGATTGATGATACGGTGGGACATACACTGATCTCCGCTTCCACCCTGGACCCGGAAGTCCGCGAGCAGATTGCAGGGTTGAAGAAGACGGAACAGGCCCGGGTGGTGGGGAAGGTCCTGGCGGCCCGCGCCCTGGCCCAAGGGGTCACCAAAGTGGCCTTTGACCGGGCGGGATACAAGTACCACGGTCGGGTGAAAGCCCTGGCCGACGCCGCCCGCGAAGGTGGGCTGGATTTTTAACGGAGTACGAAGTAGGGAGTAGGAGGCAAGCGAATGGACCTGGATCAGGAATTTGAACTGGAGCCAACGGCGCCAGTAGAGTTAGACGAGCGGGTCGTGGAGATCAAGCGGGTCGCCAAGGTCATCAAGGGCGGGCGCCGGTTTGCCTTTCGGGTGACCGCCGTGGTCGGCGACCACAACGGCCGCGTCGGCTTCGGTGTGGGCAAAGCGCGCGCCGTCCCGGACGCCATCCGCAAGGCCACGGAGCGGGCCCGGGCGTCTATGATCACCGTCCCTCTGGTCGGGCGGACCATCCCGCATGATGCGATTGGCGAGTGCAGCGGCGCCCGGGTGCTGATCAAGCCCGCCTCACCGGGTACCGGTGTCATCGCTGGCGGCGGCGTGCGCGCCGTGCTGGAGGTGGCAGGCGTCCACGACGTGCTGACCAAATCTATGGGCAGTTCCAGCATGCTCAACGTGGTGAAGGCGACCATGGAGGCCCTGAAGCAACTGCGCTCCTACGAGGAACTGGCGCGGGAGCGAGGTCTGCCGGAGGCCCGGGTGATGCCGTTCTGGATGCGAGGGCGGTAGTTGTCGGGTTAGTATCTGGTAAATTGGTAAACCGCAAATGGTAAACCGGTAGGCAGGGGATAGGCAATGGAAAAGCAGAAGGTTCTCCGTATCACCCTGGTTCGCAGCCCAATCGGGTATTCCAGAGACCAGAAAGCGACCGTCCGGGCGCTGGGCCTGCGTCGTCTCCACCAGACGGTAGAGAAGGCCGATACGCCGACCATCCGGGGTATGGTGGCCAAGGTCCAGCACATGTTGAAGGTGGAAGAGGTTGAGGGATGAAACTGCACGATTTGCAACCGGCTGAGGGTTCCAAGAAGCGCCGCAAGCGAAAGGGCATCGGCATCGCGGCCGGTCAGGGGAAGACCGGCGGGCGCGGGACGAAGGGGCAGAAGGCCCGCAGCGGGGGAAGCATCCCACCGTACTTTGAGGGCGGGCAGTTGCCGCTGGTCCGCAAACTGCCTTTCGCGCGGGGCGTCGGTTTCCGGGATCCCTGGCGGATCCGTTTCACGCCGGTCAACGTGGACCGGCTGGCCCGGTTCGCGCCGGGGAGTGTGGTGACTCCAGAAGAACTGGCGGATGCCGGCCTGATCCGGGACCCCGATGAGTGGGTGGTCATCCTGGGGCGCGGGGAGTTGGACATCCCGTTGACGGTGAAGGCCCATCGCTTCTCCGCCAGCGCGCGGGCCAAGATTGAGGCCGCTGGTGGCACTGTGGAGGAGTTGCCCTGGGAGCGGGGCGGCTACCGGACGCGGTAAGCAATCCGCTATCCGCGATATGCGATATGCGATA
>DAOTWK010000349.1:0-2586 GCA_034435815.1 Anaerolineae bacterium
TTAACGACTTTGGGGTGTGTGGTTGCTGCTGTCGTCCTCTTCCTCATCGTGATTGCCAGCGCCGCAATTAAAATCGTCCAGGAGTACGAGCGTGGCGTCATCTTCCGCCTGGGCCGGTTGATCGGTGCCAAGGGGCCGGGCCTGTTCTTCATCATCCCCTTCATTGACCGGATGGTCAAAGTGGACCTGCGGGTGGTGACGCTGGACGTCCCGGCGCAGGAATGCATCACCCGGGATAACGTGACCGTCAAGGTGAATGCAGTGGCCTATTTCCGCGTTGTGGAGCCGACCAGCGCCATTGTCCAGGTGGAGGACTACAAGCGGGCCACCTGGCAGATTGCCCAGACCACGCTGCGGAACGTCATCGGGCAATCGGAACTGGACGAACTGCTGGCCCACCGGGAGCGGATCAACACCAAGTTGCAGCAGATTATTGATGAGCAGACCGAGCCCTGGGGGGTCAAGGTGAGCATCGTGGAAATCAAGGACGTGGAACTCCCGGCCACTATGCAGCGGGCGATGGCCCGACAGGCGGAGGCAGAGCGGGAGAAGCGGGCGAAAATCATCCACGCCGAGGGCGAGTACCAGGCGGCCCAGACCCTGGCCCAGGCCGCCGAGACCATCGGACGGGTGCCGGCTGCCATCCAACTCCGTTATCTCCAGACGCTCACCGAAATTGCCACGGAGAAGAATTCCACCATTATCTTTCCCGTGCCGGTGGAGTTCCTGCGCGGCCTAGCCGGTATCCTGGGTATAAAACTGGAGGAGGGTGGGAAAGAGTAACCGGATGCCCCTGGAAAAACTGAACCTGAAGGATGTAGCCCGTCGGCTGGACCGTCCCTTCGCGATGATAGACATGGCTCTCGTCGGCGATATCATGGTGAGCCTCTATCTCTGCCAGGGGACGCTGGCCTGGCACCGGCACCTGGACCAGGATGAACTCTTCTGGGTCCACCAGGGGGTTATCCTGCTGGAGACGGAGCGGGGGGAGGTACGCCTGCGTCCTGGGGAGATGTCCGTTGTCCACAAAGGGCTGGCCCACCGCTCCGGTTCTCCTTTTCCGTCCACTGTCCTCCTCTTGCGATGCACCGTGTTACCGGAGCGAAAGAATGGGCGTCGTTTCCTCTACGGCACCAATGAGGGTCCGCCGCAGCGGGTCAACCTGAATGCTGCAGTGGAGAATCTGCGGATGCCGTTCCAGCCCCAGACGGTCATCCACATAGAGGATTCGGCCATCCAGGTGATGCGGGGGGAGGGAGAATGGCCGCTGATGGAGCCATACCCCCACGATGCGTTGCTGTTATCACTGTCGGGCACGGCGATGATTTACGAGGTCGGAGCCCACCGGGTGGTTCCCCTGACTCTGGGCCCGGATGAATTGACTGTCCTGTATCGGGATACGCCGTACCAGATGTTCGCTAAAGGGGAGACCGTCCTGGTGCGGCTGACGCGAGAGGCGTAAATGGCTCAGGCACTCTACCGCAAATGGCGCCCTCAGACCTTTGACGAAGTCGTTGGGCAGGAACACGTTGTCCGGACCCTGCGCAACGCCCTTCTCTCCGGCCGCGTCCACCATGCCTACCTCTTCGCCGGCCCGCGCGGCACCGGTAAGACGACCACCGCGCGCCTGCTGGCGAAAGCGGTCAATTGTCTGGACCCGGAACCGGCCAATCGCCCCTGTAATCGGTGTGCCATCTGCCGGGCCATCAACGAAGGGCGGCTGATGGACCTGATAGAGATTGACGCCGCCTCTAACACCAGTGTGGAAGATGTCCGGGAACTGCGGGAGCGGGTGGGCTACCGCCCCTCCGAGGCCCGGTACAAGGTATACATCATTGACGAAGTCCATATGCTCTCCACCGCCGCCTTCAACGCGCTCCTTAAGACACTGGAGGAGCCTCCCTCCCACGCCGTTTTTGTCCTGGCGACCACCGAACCCCACCGCATCCCGGCGACGGTCCTCTCCCGCTGCCAGCGGCTGGACTTCCGGCGGGTCCCGCTGGCAGACATCGTGGCCCGGCTCCGGCACCTGGCTCAGCAGGAGGGTATCCAGGCCGAGGAGGACGCGCTGAGCCTGATCGCCCGCCATGCCACCGGCAGTATGCGGGACGCGGAGAGCTTGCTGGACCAACTGGCAGCCTATACTGACCGCGTGATCACCGTGGAGGCGGTGCGGACGGCCCTCGGCACCGGCGATGAGGGCGCGGTTCTGGCCCTCACCGATGCGCTGGCGGCGCGGGATGTGGGTCGGGGGCTGGCCGTCATCAATGAGGCCGCCGACCGGGGCGCCGACCCCCGCCAGTTCGCCCGCCAGATGACCGATCACCTGCGCGCCCTGATGCTGATTCGCCTGGGTGCCCCCGTTCCCCTCTATATCCCCGAGAGTCTGCGCCCAACGGTTCAGAGCCAGGCGGCCCGTTTCACTCCTCGCCAGTTGGCCCGCGCCGTCCGTCTTTTTGGGCAGGCGGCATCGGACGCTCGCGCGGCCTGGCAGCCGCAACTCCCGCTGGAACTGGCCTTCATGGAAGCGGCGCTGCCGGAGGAGGAGGCCAGTCCCACCAGCGCGGGCCAGCAGGGGCCATCGCC
>DAOTWK010000350.1:0-3523 GCA_034435815.1 Anaerolineae bacterium
GGAGTCGGCACATCGTTAGAGCACAGCCATGCATCGCTCAACATTCACCCGTGGCCTGTTGATCTGTCTGACAGGAACAACCGTCTGGTCTACAACTGCCATCTTTATTGCCCATTTGAGCAACCATTACCGGTTGCCGCCCCTGGTGCTGGCCTTCTGGCGAGACCTGTTCGTCGCCCTGGGGCTGGCGCTGGGTCTGGGCCTGCTCCGGCCTTCTCTGCTCCGTATCCCCGGTCCCCGGCGCAACCTGTTATTTTTCGTCGCGTACGGCTTCATCCTGGCCGTCTTCAACGCCCTGTGGACCACGTCGGTGGCGCTCAACGGCGCGGCGGTGGCAACGGTACTGGTCTATAGTTCCCCCGCCTTTACCGCTCTGGCGGAACGCTATCTATTCGGCGAACGCTTCGGGCCATTTCGTGTGGTCGCCCTGGTACTCAGTCTGGCCGGCTGCATTCTGACCTCCGGCGCCTACAACCAGGATGCCTGGAGGTTGAACCCGCTGGGGATTATCGTTGGGCTGAGCGGGGGGCTGGCATTCACAGCCTACAGCCTTTTCGGCAAGGCGGCCCACCGCCGGGAAATTTCTCCCTGGACGGCCACCTTTGGCGCCTTCACGATGGCGACGGCCTTCCTGCTCTTTCTGCAACACCGGGCTACCCTTTTCTGGTTGGGCAACCAGATGAGCGGCTGGGCCCTTCTGGCTACTCTGGCGCTGATACCAACCATCGGAGGCTACGGTCTGTACACGGTCAGCCTGGCCTACCTTCCGGCGGCCGTCGCCAACATCATCGTCACCCTGGAACCGGTGATGACAGGTATTATGGCATACCTCATCCTAAAGGAACAGATGACCCCCATCCAACTGCTGGGCGGTGGATTAATCCTGACCGGTGTCTTCCTGTTACAGGGAGAGCGCAGGTAAAGTGGAGGAGAGAACCGGGATTTTGCGACGACGACCAAGGGCTGCCATAAAATCCTCTCTTTTCTCTCGCCTGCCTGTGGGATAGGGAAGAGTGGGTGGGGCAAGGCCAGCATGCCCCGCCTCATTTTAACAACTATGCTTGTGAAATGGTAGAGGGAGGAGTGAGGACATGGATGTCCCAACTCGCATCCGAGCAGGGAAACGCGGCTTGCGTTCTCTGCTATCTTGAGGTATACTTTCACCAGCATCAGTAAAGGAGTAAGAAATGACCCTCTGGTATCACCGCCGCACCTGATTTGAAGGCCGGGGCGCCGGTTGGCGCCCGCAGACCGCTGGGCCTGCGTCCGGGGGCGGCGATGATGCCGCACCCTGAGACGGATATGGGGCGCGCCTCCTGAAGCCGCCGCCGGCGTGGGCCGACGGCGGCTTCTTTTCGCCCACGCCGTGCCCGGGCCATTGCCCGGTCGCGTGGAGATTCTATCTCTCAAGGAGGTACGCACCATGTCCGAACGTCTCACCCGTTTCTTCGCCTCGCGCTGGGGCATCCTCCTGGCCGGGGCCGTCATCGGCCTTCTGGCCCCGCTCCTGCAGAAGGCCGGCAATCCCCCCAATATGGGGGTATGTGTGGCCTGCTTTGAGCGGGACATCGCCGGAGCCCTGGGCCTCCATCGGGTCGCCACCGTCCAGTACATCCGGCCCGAAATTATTGCCTTCGTCCTGGGCTCCCTCATTGCCGCCCTCCTCTTTCGGGAGTTCAAGCCCCGCGCCGGCTCCGCCCCCATCGTCCGCTTCCTCCTGGGTATGTTCGCTATGGTCGGCGGCCTGACCTTTCTGGGTTGTCCCTGGCGCGCCCTCCTGCGGCTGGCAGGCGGAGACCTGAACGGCTTGACGGGCACTGCTGGGCTGGTCGCCGGGATTGCCCTCGGCATCCTCTTCCTGAAGCAGGGCTACTCCCTGGGCCGCAATCGCCCGGCGCCGGCTCCTGTGGGCTGGATGATGCCCGTCATCATGCTGGGCCTTCTGCTCCTCCTCATTTTCCGCCCCCAGTTCACCCAAGATGGCCCCATCTTCTTCAGCACGGAGGGGCCCGGCTCCAAACACGCACCCATTCTCATCTCCCTGGCTGTAGGGCTGGTGGTCGGCTTCCTGGCCCAGCGCACCCGCTTTTGCACCATGGGCGCCTGGCGGGACGTCATCCTGATGAGGGATACCCACCTCCTCACCGGCGTCGGTGCGCTCTTCGTGGTGGCGCTGGTCACCAACCTGGCCCTGGGGCAATTTAAACTGGGCTTCGCCGCCCAGCCGGTGGCCCACTCCAACCACCTCTGGAACTTCCTGGGGATGACGCTGGCCGGGCTGGCCTTCCTTCTGGCAGGCGGTTGCCCGGGCCGCCAACTCTTCCTCTCCGGTGAGGGTGACGGCGATGCTGGCCTCTTCGTCCTGGGGATGATTTTCGGCGCCGGGTTTGCCCACAACTGGGCCCTGACCGGCGTCCCCGACAAACTGGCCGAGGGCGTGTTGACCGTCGGCGGGCCCGGCCCCTACGGACAGGCCGCCGTCCTCATTGGACTGGTCTTCTGCATTGTGCTGGGCTTCACGATGCGCGAGCGCAAGTAGCGCGAGATGCATCTTGCGCTACAGGATACAGGAGGTACAACTATGGCAAAAGTCGTGGACGCGCGGGGCCTCTCCTGCCCCCAGCCGGTCATCCTGACCCGGCAGGCGATGGAGGAGGGGCAGTTCCCCATTGAGGTACTGGTGGATACCGTCACCTCTCGCGAGAACGTGCGCCGGGCCGCCGAACGGGCCGGCCTCAAGGTGCAGGTGGAAGCGGTGGAGGACGAGTTCAAACTGACGCTGACGCGGTAGCCCTCACCCCATCCCCCTACCCCCTCCCCCTCTCCTGCGAGCGGGAGAAGGGGGAGGGGCAGAGAAGGGGTGAGGACCAGGAGGTACTATGCCGAAACGAGACTTCACTCGGCTGACCCAGATCGCCTCCTGCGCGGGCTGAGCGGGGAAACTGGCCCCCGGGGCCCTGGCGCAGGTCCTGCGCCCCCTGCTGGATTCGCTGGAAGAAAGCGAGCGCGTCGTCGTGGGGCTCGGTTCGCCCGACGATGCCGTCGTCTACCGGATGGAGAACGGCACCTTGCTGGTCGTCACAGCGGACTTCTTCGCGCCGGTGGTGGACGACGCCTACACCTACGGTGCCATCGCCGCCGCCAACTCCATCAGCGACGTCTACGCTATGGGCGGGACGCCCTTTCTGGCCCTTAACCTGGCCGCTATCCCATCGGACATGCCGCCGGAGATCGCCGCCGAGATTTTCCGGGGCGGGATGGAGAAAGCCCGGGAGGCGGGCGTCATCGTCGCCGGAGGGCACACGATGGACGACCGGGAGCCCAAGTACGGCCTGGCCGTGGTCGGGACGGTCGCTCCGGAGCGGCTGCTCTTGAAAGGCGGCGCGCGGCCGGGGGAGCGGCTGGTCCTCACCAAGCCCCTGGGCTCCGGCGTCATCACCACCGCCTACCGGGCCGGGCAGGCCTCCCCGGAGGCGCTGGCCCAGGCCGTCCCCTGGATGCTGCGGCTGAACCGGGACGCGGT
>DAOTWK010000351.1:0-3669 GCA_034435815.1 Anaerolineae bacterium
CCTGGCCCGGACGATGGCCTTTGTGACGCTGGCTTTGGGTGAACTGCCCGTTGCTTACTCCATTCGCTCCGAACGCTACCCCCTATTCCGGCTGGGTATATTCTCCAATCCCTATATGCAGTATGCGGTGGCGGCCTCGGTCGTCCTGCTTTTGGCAGCGGTCTACCTCCCCTTCCTCCAGCCGGTTTTTGATACGGTTCCCCTGGGATGGCGGGAGTGGGAGTTAATCCTGCCTCTGGCCTTTGTCCCTGCGGTGTTATCGGAAATCAACAAGGCGTTGAGTCGGTACCGGGCCTACCATCGGTAGGGGGCGCGCGATGGTGATTCTGGGGATTGAGACCTCCTGCGACGAAACGGCGGCGTGTTTCCCGAATTGGCCTCACGTGCCCACATTGAGGCCATCGTCCCGGTCATTCGGGAGGCTATGGCTCAGGCGCAAGTGGGCTGGGAGGACCTGACCGCGTTGGCGGTGACGGTTGGGCCAGGGCTGGTGGGGTCGCTGCTGGTAGGGGTGAATGTCGCCAAAGGACTGGCACTGGGGCGCGGGCTGCCCCTGGTTCCGGTCAACCACTTGGAGGCTCACCTCTACGCCAACTGGCTGGAGAGCACCGAAGAGGGTGCAGCTCCGCCCGACCTCTCCTTCCCGCTCCTGGTCCTCATCGTCTCCGGCGGACATACAGAGTTGATCCTGATGCGAGGCCATAGTGATTACCAGTGCCTGGGCGGGACGCTGGACGATGCGGCCGGGGAGGCCTTTGATAAGGTAGGGCGGTTGCTGGGACTTCCCTATCCTGGCGGCCCCAGCATAGAACGGGCGGCCCGATCGGGGAATCCGGCCCGTTTTCGTCTCCCGCGCGCCTGGCTGGAGGGAACGTACGATTTCAGTTTCAGCGGATTGAAGACTGCTGTCGCGCGTCTGATCCAACAGCAGGAAGTCACCCCGCGCTTCATCCCTGACCTGGCGGCGGCGTTTCAGGAAGCGGTGGTGGACGTTCTGGTGACCAAGACGGTGGCGGCGGCAAAAGACTACGGGGCGACGGCCATCTTGCTTTCCGGGGGTGTCTCGGCCAACCGCGCTTTGCGAACGGCGATGCAGGAGCGGTCCGGGGTCCCCGTCTACTATCCACCCCCGGTCCTCTGCACCGACAACGCGGCCATGGTCGCGGCCTGCGGCTACTTCCGCTATCGGGCGGGAGCCCGCGCGGGCTGGGACCTGGATGTATCCCCTGATCTTCGCCTCATCTGATCAGTGAGCGAAGAAGGTCCTCCGCTTCCATTATCTGATGTATCCCAGGGGATTATGAAACCTTTCGCTTTCAGTCAACTACCAGCGCCCGTGCGCCAGATGGTAGGGGTATTTTTGCAGGGAGAGAACCCATTCACACCGGTTCTTCTCTTTTCGGTTCGGTGTCTCCTGGAGAACATCAACGTCTTCAGAGAGCAGTTGCAGGTTGACCATCTGTTTTTCCCCGTCAAGGCGAACAATCATCCAAATGTCCTGAGTATATTACAGCAAGCGGGGCTTTCTTTTGAAATCGCTTCGCTGGGCGAGTTAGAAACTCTTCAACGATTGCACGTTCCGGCAACTGGCATCCTGTTCGGCAACCCGGTCAAGATAGAGCAGCACGTTGCCCGGGCCGCGCAGGCCGGAGTGCGGACTTTTGTGGCCGACACGGAGAGCGAACTGGTCAAAATTGAGCGGTACGCGCCCGGTGCCGAAATTTACTTGCGGCTGGCGGTCTCCAATCGGGGCGCCCAGTGGGACCTCTCGGAGAAGTTCGGTTGCCCGGTGAGCGAGGCCGTAACTCTGTTCCGGCGAGCCCGGGATTTGCACCTGCAGCCGGTAGGGATTTCCTTCCACGTGGGGTGGCACAACACCCATATGGCGACCTGGGAGCAGGCCGTAAAGGATTCCCTGCAGGTAATTGAAGATTGTCACGATGCGGGCATCCCTCTGAGGTTCCTCAATATCGGCGGCGGCTTCCCGGCCCACCTGGTGGATGCGAACGCTCTGTTGGAACAGATTGCGCACACTCTGAACCCCTTCCTGACGCATATTCGCTCAAAGTACGGAATGGAGATTTACGCTGAGCCGGGGTCGTTCCTGGTGGACAACGCGGGGGTGGTCATTACCCGGGTTATCGGCGTGGTCCGGCGGGAACGGCGAACGTGGGTGTATGTGGATACTGGCATCAATCAGGGCTTTCACTGGATTATGGGAGGGCTGGAATACGCGGTCATCTCCCCTAACGAAGAGGTAGGGCCACTGATGGAATATGTCGTCTCCGGCCCGACCTGCGATAGTCACGATGTGTTCGGTCAACAGGCTCAACTGGGTCGGGATTTGAAAACGGGCGACTTTTTGCTCATTTATCCGGCGGGCGCGTACGTTACTTCAGCGAAGACCTACAATGGATTTGATTATCCGGAAATGCGGTTGGGTGAGTGAAGGGGGACTTGCGATAGCCTTCGGCCGCCGCAAATCCCCTTCCGGATGGCTTCTCTATGCCTGAACTGCCGGAAGTAGAGACCCTCGCGCGGGAACTGAGAGAGGTCCTGGTCGGGCGGAGCATCGTCGGGGTGGAGGTGCGCTGGGCGCGCACTATCGCCACGCCGGACCCGGAGGCTTTTGCCCAATGGCTGACCGGACGCCGCATCCAGGAAATCCGGCGGCGGGGGAAATGGCTGCTCCTGGGCCTGGATGGGGAGAGATGGCTGCTGGTCCACCTGCGGATGAGCGGGCGGCTGGCTGTGGAGGACGCTGATGCCCCTGAGGACATCCATACTCGGGTGGTCTTCCGCCTGGATAATGGACAGCATCTGCGCTTCTCCGACCCCCGCAAGTTCGGGCGGATGGTGCTAACGGCCTGTCCGGAGGATTGGCTGGGAGACCTGGGGCCAGAGCCGCTGGACCCGGCGCTTACGCCGGAGCGACTGGCGGGGATGTTGCGGGGCCGGCGGGTGCGTCTGAAGGTGCTGCTGACCGACCAGCGCTTCCTGGCGGGTCTGGGGAACATCTACGCCGACGAGGTGCTCTGGCGGGCGGGCCTGCATCCCCTCCGCCGCGCCGATAGGTTGACGCCGGAGGAGACGGCCCGCCTGCACGGGGCCATCCGGGAGGTACTGGAGGGAGCCATTGCCCGTCGGGGCACCACCCTGGCAGACCGGCGGTACGTTCTCCCCGACGGGCGTCCCGGGGAGTTCGCGGCCCATCTGGTGGTCTATGGGCGGGAGGGGGAGTCATGCCCCCGCTGCGGCGCTCCCATCGTGCGCGCCCGCGTGGGGGGCCGGAGTGCCCACTTCTGCCCTCAGTGCCAGCATGGATGAAACGTGCCCGGCACTTTCAAAGTGCCTGGCACGTTTCATTAAATTGGCCGCTTCCAGAAGCAAATCATCTGCTGGGAGCGGAAGGTGACCTGCACCAGTTCCCACCCCTGCCCGCCTGGGCCGTTCAGGACAGCCTCTATTGCGCGCAGGAACGGGTCTCCGGCATCAAAATAGCAGATGCCCTCGGTGTCGCAATAAAGCATCGGCGGCACCTGGGTCACTGGCTCCTCCAACCAATGCAGGACTTCCTCTGCGCTGTGTACTGTCACCCGATACTGCCACCGGTTCATGTTCCCTCTTCGTATCGGCATGCGGGTTTTGCGGCGGCGGCCCAAAGGGCCG
>DAOTWK010000352.1:0-2280 GCA_034435815.1 Anaerolineae bacterium
GGCGGCAAAGCCGCCGCAACCGCTTTTATGCCAGCACTAATACTCTTTTCACCCGGTCCCCTTTGCGCAGAGGGATGAGGGAGCGACCCTGCGCAGGGCGGTCCAGCCGGGGGATGGAGCGGGTGCCCACCATCCGGACTGCGCCGGTCTCGGTGAGCAGGGCCAGGGTAGCGCCGGTGGCAACGCAGGCGGCGCCCACCAGCCCGATGCCGGGGGCCGCAAAGCGGGTGGTGATGACGCCCTTCCCATAGCGGCCCTGGGTGGGGTACTCGGCGAGCGGAGTCCGCTTGCCGCGCCCGTCCTCCGCCACCACGGCCAGGTCTTCTTTGGGACGCACCACCGCCAGGGCAACTACCCGATCTGCTTCCTGTTTCTCGTTTCCTGCGACCTGCGACGTGCGACCTGCGTCTTCCAGTTTGACCCCCGCGACACCGCCCGCCGGAAGCCCCATAGGGCGGACTTCCTCTTCCCGGAAGCGGATGGCCTGCCCCGCGCGGGTGACCAGGACCACCTCATCCGTGCCCGTCGTCCAGGCCGCGCCGACCACCGTATCCCCTTCCGCGACGCCGATGACGGTCCCGGAGCCGACGGAGGGCAGGTCTGCCACCGCGACCCGCTTGACTATGCCGCGACAGGTGGCCAGGAAGAGGTATTCGGGGCGTGGCGCAGGCTGACAGCCGGCGCTACAGAGCGCCAGCGCGGCGACGGCTGAGAAGGGGCCACTCAGGGAGACCAGGTCGCTGATGGCGCGGCCCTTGCCCTCCCAGACCGCGCCCTCGGGCAACTGGTGGACGGGATAGGCGGCGAACCGCCCGTCCGCAGAGAAAACGTAGAGGACGTCCCGCGTGGACGCCCGGAGCAGGGCCACCGGCAGGGCCGCCTTCTCCAGTTTTTCAGGGAGCGCAGGAGGCCCGCCCTCATCGGCCACGCGGGCCACCCGGCCCGTCTCCGTCACCCCAATCCATACTGGGACGTCTGGGACCAGTTCCTCCGCCGAGACCGCCGCCCGCGCGCCCGCGATTTCGGTCCGGCGCGCGTCGGCGTACTTCCCTTTCAGCGCAACCAGTTCCTCCTTGATGACCTCCCGGATTTTGGTCGGGCTCTTCAATAGCGCCGTCAGGTAGCGAATCTGCTGCTGCTTTTCTTTGTATTCTTCCTGCAGTTTGTGCCGCTCCAGCGCGGCCAGCCGCTTGAGGGGCATATCCAGAATCGCCTGGGCCTGAATTTCGGTCAGTTTAAAGCGGCGCATCAGGTTGGTGCGCGCTGTCTCCACCGTCCGGGAACGGCGAATCATGTCAATCACTTCGTCCAGGTTGTCCAGGGCGACCAGGAGCCCTTCCAGGATATGGGCCCGTTCCTTCGCCCGTTCCAGGTCGTAGCGGCTGCGTCGGGTGACAATCTCCTGGCGGTGTTCCAGGTAGAGGATCAGGGCCCGCTTGAGCGTGAGAAGGCGCGGCTCGCCGTCCACCAGCGCCAGCAGGATAATGCTGAAGGTGTTCTCTAAGGGGGTGTGGCGGAAGAGTTCTGCCAGGACTGCCTCCGGTTCCGCCGTCCGGGCCAGTTCTATCACCACCCGGATGCCCTGGCGGTCCGATTCGTCCCGCAGGTCGGTGATACCTTCCAGTCGCCCCTCCCGGGCCAGTTCGGCGATGCGTTCCACCAGACTACTCTTGTTGACCTGGTAGGGGATTTCGGTGACGACCAGCCGCTGGCGGGCGCGGTCCATTTCCAACCGCACGCGAGCGCGGACGGTGATGCGGCCGCGACCGGTGCCGTAGGCCGCGGCCAGCGCGTCCTCTCCCTCTGCCGTCTCCCGATAGACGATGCCGCCGGTGGGGAAGTCGGGGCCCTGAATGAAGCGGAGCAGGTCCTCTACGCCGATGTCGTCCAGTCGCTTCCAGTTATCCAGCAGGTGGATGAGGGCGTCGCAGACCTCGCCCAGGTTGTGGGGCGGGATGGAGGTCGCCATGCCGACGGCGATGCCTGAAGAGCCGTTGACCAGCAGGTTGGGGATGGCCGCCGGAAGGATAGACGGTTCCTGCAGGGTGTCGTCAAAGTTGGGGACGAAGTCCACCGTGTCCTTCTGGATGTCGGCCAGCATCTCGGCGGCGATGGGGGCCAGACGGGCCTCGGTATAGCGCATTGCGGCGGGGCTGTCGCCGTCCACGGAGCCGAAGTTGCCCTGCCCGTCCACCAGCGGGTAGCGCAGGGAGAAGTCCTGGGCCATGCGGGCCATAGCCTCGTAGACGGCGGCGTCGCCGTGGGGGTGGTACTTGCCCA
>DAOTWK010000353.1:0-11418 GCA_034435815.1 Anaerolineae bacterium
GCGGGAGTCCCTCTGCTAGAGCAGGCAGGCGTACTTCCCCCAGAAGGTCCAGCGGGAAGGTCTCCCCTCGCCGGAAGCGATGCTCTTCTCCGCTCCGGCGGATTGTGGCGCCGCTCCGGCCCATCACCCGGGCCGCTCCGGCGGCAAAATCCAGCACGACCGCCGTATGCTCATCTATTCCCAGCAACGTCGCCGATAGCGGCAGCATCGCCTCCAGCAACCGCATCCGCTCCTCACCCATAAAGGCGTAGCGGGTATCCAGGTTGACACCCCCCTCCTGATTATCCCAGTGGGTGACAATGGCCAGTTCCAGACCGTAGGGACCCAAAAGGTCCAACCCGGGCTGCCAGTGGGGGTCTGCGCCGACTTTGTAGATTTCGTAGACGGGAAGGGTATGGGCACTGACAGCGATAGCCATCGCGCTGGCAAAGGCCAGGACCGCTCCCCGTCGTTGCCGGGCGACGATGCGCTGCCAGGTCCGCGTCCCTGCCAGATGACGGACGGCATAGGTGGGACTCCCCGGCCCCATAAAGATATAATTGGCGGTCAACAGAGGGGCTGTAAGATGGGGGTCATCGGTGCTGAGGGGGCCATCTCTCCGGCGGGCCGGTATGACGGTCACCTGAGGGTGATAGTTCTGCAGTCGCCCCTGGATGAACTCCGCCAAGCGGTCCGCCACCCATGCAGAGTTGGGCTGGAATCCGGCCGGAGTCTCCAGGACGGCGACACGGATGGGGTTCCCGATGCGGCGGAAGAGGTATTCATGGACTGCGCGGCCCGTAGGCGCCGCTTCACCGGAACCGAAGAGAGCGATCAAGCCCGGAAGAACAACTGTCCTGTCCATATCTGTATCTGTGTTACGTGCCAGGCACTTCTGAAAGTGCCTGGCACATTATACCGCTGTGTTACGTGCCAGGCACTTTTGAGAGTGCCTGGCACGTTATACCGGCTCAAACTGGCTGTTGTACAACTCGGCGTAGAAACCGCCCCGCTGCATCAATTCTTCGTGTGTCCCCTGCTCCACGATGTTCCCGTCCCGCACCACCAGGATCAGGTCAGCATTGCGGATAGTGGAGAGGCGATGAGCGATGACGAAACTGGTCCGTCCTCGCATCAGTTCGTCCATCGCCTCCTGGATCAGCAACTCGGTGTGGGTGTCCACCGAACTGGTCGCCTCGTCCAGAATCAGCATGGGTGGGTTCGCCAGGAACGCCCGCGCGATGGTCAGCAACTGCTTTTGCCCCTGGGAGATGTTGGTCATCTCTTCGTTGATGACGGTGCTATATCCCTCCGGGAGCGTCCGGATGTAGCGGTCAATGCGGGCCGCGCGGGCCGCCGCCACCACTTCTTCCTCCGTCGCGTCCTCCCGGCCGTAGCGGATGTTCTCAACAATTGTCCCATTGAAGAGCCAGGTGTCCTGCAAGACCATGCCGAAGAGCCGTCGCAGGTCGGAGCGGGCGAAATGGCGGACGTCGTAGCCGTCTATCAGAATAGCCCCGTCGTCCACGTCGTAGAAGCGCATCAGGAGTTTGACCAGCGTCGTCTTGCCCGCGCCGGTTGGCCCCACGATGGCGACCTTCTGTCCGGGCCGGATGCGGGCGGAGAAGCCCCGGATGACCGGCGCGTCGGGCACATAGCGGAAGTGGACATTCTGGAATTCTACCTGCCCGTCCACTTGCTCCAACCGGACCGGCTGCTCCGGGTCGGGCGCTTCCTCCTCGGCCTCCAAGAACTCAAAGACCCGCTCTGCCGCTGCCACCGTCTGTTGCAGGACGTTGGATATATTCGCCAGTTGGGTGATGGGTTCCGTGAAGCCCCGGATGTACTGGGTAAAGGCTTGGATGTCGCCCAGCGCGATCCGTCCCCGGACCGCCAGATAGCCGCCCGTGATGATCACGCCCACGTAGCCCATATTGCTGACAAAGCGCATCATTGGCATCAGGATGCCGGAGATAAACTGGGCCTTCCAGGCAACGTTGTAGAGGGCCTCGTTGTATCCTTCAAACTGGCGGAGGCTCTTCTCCTCACCGTTGAACGCCTTGACCACGATGTGCGCGCCGAAGGTCTCCTCCACGTGCCCATTCACTTTGCCCAAGTAAGCCTGCTGCTGGGCGAAGAACCGCTGGGAGTTGCGGATGATGAAAGTGACCATGCCAGAAGAGAGAGGGATGACCAAGAGCGCCACCAGCGTCATCTGCCAGGAGATGGAGAGCATCATCGCCAGCATGCCGATGACCGTAACGACGGACGTCACCATCTGCATCAGGCTCTGGTTCAGTGTCTGATTGACGGTGTCCACATCGTTGGTGAGACGGGAGAGGATTTCCCCGTGCTGGGTGCCGTCAAAGTACCGGAAGGGCATGCGATGGATTTTCTCCATCACGTCCCGGCGCATCTGGTAGGTGACCCGCACGGCCACATTCGTCATCAGCCAGCCCTGGGCGTAACTCAGCACGGCGGAGAGGCTGTAGAGCCCCAGGACGGTCAGCAGAATCCGGCCGATTCCGGCGAAATCAATTTCTCCCGTACCGGTCAGTTGGGCGATGAGCCCTTCAAAGAGTTTCGTTGTCGCAGTGCCCAGGATTTTGGGCCCGAAGATGGAGAAGACGGTGGAACCGACAGCCAGCAGAAGAACAATGAGAATCGTCCAGCGGTGAGGACCCAAGTAGGCAATCAGCTTGCGCATTGTCCCGGCGAAGTCGCGCGGCTTCTCCACTGGCCCCATCATCAGGTGCGGTGGTCCGCCGCCCGGGCGGCCCATAGGCCCCGGAGGACGGACAAGCCGCTCGGGCCGAGGCCCGGCGCGCAGGTCAGCAGAAGGACGAAGTGGACGGTTGGATGTGGTCATGCCAAACCTCCGTAGCGCAAGATTAATCTTGCGCTACTATCAAGATTAGTCTTGCGCTACAACGACTTTCAACTGGGAGAGCGCGATCTCCCGATAAATCTCGCACGTCGCCATTAGTTCTTCGTGCGTTCCCTGGCCGACGATGCGGCCTTCGTCCAGGACCAGAATCCAGTCGGCGTCCTTGATGGTCGCCACCCGCTGGGAGACGATGATCACCGTGCTCCCGCCGACGTACTCCCGCAGCGCCCGCCGCAGTTGCCGGTCGGTCCGGTAGTCCAGCGAGGAGAAGCAGTCGTCAAAAATGTAGATGGACGGCTGCTTGACCAGGGCGCGGGCGATGGTGAGCCGCTGTTTCTGCCCGCCGGAGAAGTTGGCCCCGTGCTGGGCAACCTCCGCCTCCAGCGGCGAGCGTCCGTCGTCGCCGGTACGGGAGAGGATAATGTCGTGAGCCTGGGCGATCTCCAGGGCCCGCATCAGTTGCTCCTCGGGAGCATCCTCCCGGGCGAACCGGAGGTTGCTGGCAATCGTGCCACTGAAGAGGTTGCTCTGCTGCGGGACGTAGCCGATGCGGTCCCGCAGGTCTTTCAGCCGCACCTGGCGGATGTCCACCCCACTGATGCGGATTTCCCCCTCCGTCACATCATAGAAGCGCGGGATCAGGTTGATAAGGGTGGACTTGCCAGAGCCAGTGGTGCCAATAACACCTACCGTCTCTCCGGCCCGGATGGTGAAGGTGATGTCACAGAGCACATCCTCCTCGGCGCCCGGATAGCGGAAGGAGACATGGCGGAACTCTATCGTCGGCGTGAAGGGCTCCGGGAAGGGGATGGGCTCCTCAGGGTCCCGGATGCTCACGTCGGTCTCCAGCACATCCGCGATCCGATGGGCCGCGACGTCTACCCGGGGGAGCATCAGGAAGAGCATAGAAATCATTGTGAAGGAGAAGAAGACCTGCATCGCGTACTGCATGAAAGCAATCATATCGCCGACGCGCATTGTCGCCTGGGCTACCTGGTGGGCGCCGACCCAGAGGATGAGCACGGTCAATCCGTTCATTAGCATCATCGTCACCGGCATCATGACCACGGCGGCCCGGTTGACAAACAAGAAAGTCCGAGTGAGGTCCAGGTTGGCTTGATCAAACCGCCGCTTCTCATGCTCCTGACGGTTGAAGGCCCGCACGACCATCATGCCGGTGAGGTTCTCCCGAGCAACCTGGTTCAAGCGGTCAATCAGAGACTGGATGACTTTGAACTTCGGCAGGGTGATGCTGAAGACGACCATAATCAGCCCGACCAGAACCAGGACGCCCAGCCCAATGATCCACATCATAGATGGGCTTTTCGCGGCGGCGCGGATAATGGCACCAATGCCCATCAACGGGGCGAAGAAGACCATGCGCAGGAGAAACATCATCACCATCTGAATCTGGGTAATGTCGTTGGTAGAGCGGGTGATGAGGGATGCGGTGGAGAAACGATTCAGTTCGGCGCCGGAGAAAGCCATCACTTTCGCGAAGAAAAGGTGGCGCAGGTTTCGGGCCAATCCAGCAGCGGTTCGCGCGGCCAGAAAACCGACGATGACGGCGGCACCGGCGGCGACCAGGGTGATGAGGAGCATCTGACCGCCCACGCGCATGATGTAGGCGTTCTGGATTTTGAGGACATCCATGCCAAGGGCCTCGTACTCGGCGCGGACGGCGCGGGCAGCAGCCTGGAGTAGGGCCTTCTCCCCTCCCATCGCCTCAAATCTCTGGTTCACCGCCTCGCGGATGCGCGCTTGCTGCTCCGCGGGCAGGCGGGCCAGCAGGGCGAAGAGGTCGGTGCCCGGCGGGAGTTTGGAGAGGTCAAAACCGGCCATCCCCGGCATCAACGCTTGGGCCTGCTCCGGGTGGGCCTGAATCTGTTCCACACCGGAGACAATGATCAGCGCGCGGGCCATCGCGGTCTGGATTCGCCCCACCGTTGCCGGATCGGCGGCCTGCAGGACGTAGATGGGCCCTTGGGCCAGCGCGGGGTACTCTTTCACCAGCACGCTGTAGTCCGGTGAGGAGGAATCCACCAGGGCATACCGGGCCAGAACGTCAGTTTTTTCCTCCTCGGTAAGGAAGAGCAGCAGGTGGTCCAGAGTGCTTTTGCGCATGGCCTGAGGCACCGCTTCCTCCACACCTCCCTGCTGGATGCCCACATTGATGATGCGGGACATATAGTCTGGCAACGCCAGGTCGGCATTGGCCTGGACGAAGAGCAGGACAATGATGGAGAGAATCATCAGGGCGAAGGGTTTGATATAGGGAAAGAGTCGTTTCATGGGGTCTCCTGGTACATTTCGCCCGCTGCCGGAGGCAGTGGTAAGGATTCTGTCTCACTCTCTACCCATTCCTTGACCGTCGGTTTTCTCTGACCCGATTCCAGCACCTCAATCATCCGGTCCAGGACAACGCGCAGCCGTGCCCGGTCTTCGGGGGAAAGGTGGCCCAGTACCTGCTCCACTGTATGGCGGCGGTCGGCCTTAATCTGGCGGAGGAGTTGCTCGCCCGCCTCGGTGAGCGAGACCACAACGGAGCGACGGTCTTCCGGGTCGCGCTGGCGCTCTACCAACCCCCGTTCCAGGAGCCGGTCCACAATTCCCGTCATAGATGGCAGGCTCTGAAGGGTGGCGGTGGCCAGAGGGCCCATTCGGCAGGGCCCCTCCGCTTTCTCCAGAGAGAGAAGGGCCATGAACTGGGGAAAGGTCAGTCCGTGGCGGGCCAGGTCGCGCGCGAAGCGCATCCGCAGCGCCCCCATCAGATGGAACAGGCGCATTCCCAGGGCTTCCAGTTCGTCTTCCATATGCTCCCTTTGATTCATTGGACGCGGACGAGCGCGGGCTTTCTATCTAACCACAGGGAACACAGAGATTCTCGCGTTCCCCGTGTCCTCTACAGGTAAAAAATCTGCACTTATCTGTGTCTTACTTCTTGAAAGCGCGGATGATGGGCGCATGGGAAAGAAATCCGGGGGCGCTGCTGCCGCCCCGGACGAACAACATTTGCTTTACAGTCCAAATATTTCACGGCGTGAAGTTTACCACTGGGGGCCCATTTTGTCAAGATGGGAAATTGAGGTGTGGACGCAATAAGGGAGAGGACCAGTGATGTACTTCCTCACCCCACCTCCAGCGGCTTCGCTGTTACCTCATCTCCCTTATGAACGTTGACATTGGGGCGGGATGGCCGAAAAGTATAATTGCAAACAGCCCTGGATAGGCAAAGAGAGGTAATAAAAAACATCTTTCATAACGGCAGCGAAGCCGCCGTTATGAAAGATGAGAAATGTTTTTCTCTGACCTCGCTGGCGAAAAGGCCAAACGTAAGGGGGGATTAAGGGGGCAGAGGGAAGGGAACACCCTGCCAAGGGAGATTCGCAACGATGTTCCTCGCTCCGCCCAGCAGCAAGGACACGCCGAGGCCTGGCTCAGGGCGCTGTTCGGTCACACCATACTCACCCAGGTTGCCAGCAACTATCCGATCTTTGCAGGGTATAAGGATCAGCCGGGGGCAAATCATTACTCACTTTGGGGGGACTGCACAGTAATCTCTACTGTCACATACCCATCATTATCGGTAACGATGTCGTCATTGATCCGGAGATACAGCAAGCCGAGGGCGTCCGACCGAATTGTTGCCCTGCGCCCCACATAGAAGGGATGCCCCTTTTCGCCAATCCGCCCGATCAGGCAGCCACCAATCCCGTTGGGCACCGGGTAGTACGAGGGGGCCGGGTATTGGGATGGCGGCGCCCCATCCGGCCCATAGTATCCTACTTGTGGGGAATAGAGCCAGCGCCCCCGGGCCACAATAGTTACAACATCCCCGGGGTGCAGAGCAATCCCCACACTCTGCCAGCCCCGATAGGCATAGACCCGTTGCTCTACCAGGTCGGCCTTCTGAACGGGGGCACCATCGGCCCGCAGGACGACACCGGTGAATATGACCAGCGCTGCGATGGATAGGACGATCAACATTAGCAGGCGAATGGAAATTTGCAGTTTCACCATGCCAGCCCCCAGCGAATCAGTACGCGCCAGTCCTCCGGCCAGAACACCCACCGTCCCTGAACCCTGCGGAAGTAACACTCCCAGCGGTTGTCCGTCCAGATGAGGGCCCAGTCGCCGCGATTCTCTATTTCCTTAACCCTGGGAGTGGGGCCGGTGTAGAGGGGGAAGTCCGCTGGCGAAAGGGAACTCTCGTAGCCCAGCACTTCGTTGTACAAGGTCGGGTCCTGAGATCTCAGAGCAGCGACATATTCCTGGAACGTCCGCTCCAGGGTTGCGTATTTCTCTTGTTGGACGGGGGTGAAGTAGGCCGGATTCCAGCGGGGCTCCTGGGCCAGGGCGATACCCCCCACCAGCAGGAGCACTCCCAATATAACTCCTGCCGCAATCCAGCCCCTTCTGCAATTCATTTTTCCTCTCCTCCCTTGCCCCGCAGGTCCACGATGGGGGTGGAATCTCCGGTGATAATCCACTTGCTATTGGCCTTCAGTTCCTGAGCAGTTAGGTAGCGCAGGTACTCGGTGGCGATGTCTGGATACTGCGCCAGCTCGGTGATTAGCATCTGGATGGACTTGCGCTGGGCCTCGGCGACCAGGGTAATCTGGTAGGCTTCCGCCTCGGCCCGTTTCTGGGCTGCGTAGTAATCGGCGTCGGCCTGGATCCGGATTTGCACCGCTTCCGCCTGGGCCTGCTCCTGCCGCTGGGCCGCGACCATCCGGTCCTTGATAGCCTGGACCACCTCATCCGGCGGTGACGCGCTCTGAATCTGCACGGTGACAAAGCGCACGCCGTACTGGTCTTCCTTGACCTTTAGGGCCTCCATGATTTCCTGGTTCATGCGGGCGCGGTCATGCATCACTTCGGTCATGTTTTTGGTGTTGATGACGTCCCTCAGTTTGCCCTGCACGAACTCAAACAGGATGCGCTCCGGGTCATCCACCTCCAGAGCAAACCGGCTGGGGTCGGTGACCACATACGTATATTGCAGAGAGACGACCATAGTCACATCATCGGAGGTCATGGCCGGAATCTGGTCCACGTACCCCAGGCGCTCGTTGACCCGGCGGGTCCAACCTGACAAAACTCCGGCAACCTTCCGGGTCGGGCCCTCATCTCACTCCATGACCTCTCCCCCTCCCGCTCGCTTTCGGCGGCGGGGGGAGGGGATAGAAAAGGGGGATTTTGCGGCGGCCGGCTTCGCCGCCTGCCGTAACATCCCCCTTCCTTCCCCCTTCTTCCCCGCAGCGGGGAATAAGGAAAGGTCAATGGACTACTGGGCCCATCAGCCGTTCCAGCGTATCAGCGAAGATTTTGTAGGCCGGCTGGCCATACAGGCAGAAAACGACCCGTTCCAGCCCTGTCTCCCCCTGCAGGTAGTCGGCTGCTGCCCGCAGCATCACCTCCGCTGCCTCCTCCATCGGGTACCCGAAGATACCGGTGCTGATGGCGGGTAGCGCAATGGATTTGAGGTTATACTCATCCGCCATCCGGAGTGCAGCGCGCACCGCCGAGGCCAGGAGTTGGGCCGACCGCTCCGGAGCCGCCTGGTCATACACCGGCCCGACGGCGTGGATCACGTAGCGGGCCTTCAGGCGACCTCCGGAGGTGATGGCCGCCGATCCGGTGGGGACGGGGCCATGGCGACGGACCCACTCGTCGCTTTCCCGCTGGATCGTCGGGCCGCCTTTGCGCGCAATGACCCCCGCCACCCCGCCCCCATGGGCCAGATATTCGTTGGCTGCGTTGACGATGGCATCGGTCTCCATCTCCGTGATGTCCCCTTCTGCTAACTCCAGCACGGTGCGGTGGATTTGCACTCTCATTTTCGGCCTCCCGGTTGGTCGGAGGAATCAACGGGATAACTCTCGCTCTATTCTACTACAGATCCGAAAAAGTTTGCGGCGGTGGCAGAGCCACCGCCGCAAGCACCAGATGAATCTTGCGCTACTTCGCAAATACGACCCGGCCATCCCAGACATCTACTCGCACTGCCTCTCCCTCACGGAACTCGCCGCGCAGGATGGCCAGCGCCAGCGGGTCCTGCACCTCCCGCTGAATGACCCGCTTGAGCGGCCGCGCACCGAAGACCGGGTCGTAGCCCACCTCGGCCAGGTACTCCCGTAGCCCGTCCGTCCATTCCAGCCCTATCTGCCTCTGGGCCAGCAGGCCCCGCAGCCGCTCCATCTGAATGTCCACAATCCGCTTCAGGTCTTCCCGCGTCAGGCTGTGGAAGAGGATGATTTCGTCAATTCGGTTCAGGAACTCCGGCCGGAAGGTCCGGTCCAGTTCCTCCATCACCCGCTCCCGCGCCGCCTCAACGCCCAGTTCCTTGATCCAGCGGCTGCCAATGTTGCTAGTCATAATGATAATGGTGTTGCGGAAGTCCACCGTGCGACCGTGACCGTCGGTCAGGCGGCCCTCATCCAAGAGTTGGAGCAGGGTGTTGAAGACCTCCGGATGGGCCTTCTCAATCTCGTCAAACAGAACCACGCTGTAGGGCCGGCGACGGACCGCCTCGGTGAGTTGTCCGCCCTCCTCGTAGCCCACGTAGCCCGGCGGCGCGCCGATGAGCCGGGAGACGGTATGCCGCTCCTGGTACTCGCTCATATCAATCCGGATCATCGCCTCTTCGGTGTCAAAGAGGAACTCCGCCAACGCGCGGGCCAGTTCGGTCTTGCCCACTCCCGTCGGCCCCAAGAAGATGAAAGAACCGATGGGCCGGTTGGGGTCCTGGAGCCCCGCGCGGGCCCGCCGGACGGCGTTGGCAACGGCCCGGACCGCTTCGTCCTGCCCGACGACGCGCCGGTGAAGCGCCTCCTCCATCCGCAGGAGCTTCTCCAGTTCCCCCTCCAGGAGTTTCGTGACCGGGATGCCGGTCCACTCCGCCACCACTTTGGCGACGTCCTCCGGGCCAACTTCCTCCTTGAGCAACGGTCGGTCGGCCTGGAGTCCCTTCAGCCGTTCCTCCTGCTCCCGCCGCTGGCGCTCCAGTTCCATCAGCACGCCGTACTGGAGTTCGGACGCGCGGGCATAGTCCAGGGCCCGCTGGGCCTCCTCAATCTGGTGGCGGACCTGCTCAATGCGCTCCTTCGTCTCCCGCAGGGCCTGGATGGCGGCCTTCTCCCGTTCCCACCGAGCCCGCAGGGCCTGGCTCTCCTCCCGCAGGTCCGCCAGTTCCTTCTCCAGTTTCTGCAATCGCTCCCGACTGGCCTCGTCCGTCTCCTTCTTCAGCGCCTCCCGCTCAATCTCCAGTTGCATGATGCGCCGGTCCACTTCGTCCAGTTCGGCGGGCTTGGAGTCTATCTCCATCCGCAGGCGGGATGCGGCCTCGTCTACCAGATCAATCGCTTTGTCGGGCAGATGTCGGTCGGCGATGTACCGGTGGCTGAGGACGGCGGCCGCGATGCACGCGGCGTCCTGGATGCGGACGCCGTGGTGGACCTCGTACCGCTCCTTCAGCCCGCGCAGGATGCTAATGGTATCCTCCACGGAAGGCTCGTCCACATAGACGGGTTGGAAGCGCCGCTCCAGCGCGGCGTCTTTCTCAATGTACTTACGGTACTCATCCAACGTCGTTGCGCCGATACAGTGGAGTTCGCCCCGGGCCAGCATCGGCTTGAGGATGTTGGCCGCGTCCATCGGCGCGCCCTCGGCCCGCCCCGCGCCGACGACCTGGTGAATCTCATCAATGAACAGAATAATTTCCCCTTCGGCGTCGGTGACCTCTTTGAGGACGGCTTTCAGGCGCTCCTCAAACTCGCCCCGATACTTGGCCCCGGCGACCAGCGCGCCCAGGTCCAGCGCAATGATGCGCTTATCTTTCAGCCCCTCCGGGACGTCGCCCCGAACGATGCGCTGGGCCAGTCCCTCCACAATGGCCGTCTTCCCGACACCGGCGTCGCCCACCAGGACCGGGTTGTTCTTGGTGCGGCGGTTGAGAATCTGCATCACGCGCCGGATTTCCTCATCCCGCCCGATGACCGGGTCCAGCTTCCCCTGGCGAGCCAGCGCGGTGAGGTCTCGCCCGTACTTCTCCAGCGCCTGGTAGGTGGCCTCCGGGTTCTGGGACGTGACCCGCTGGCTGCCGCGGATGGCGGTCAGGGCCCGCAGGACCGCGTCCTCGGTGACGCCGTGGGCAGAGAGGATACGCGCCGCGCCATTCCCGTGCGTCCCCAACAGGGCCAGCAGGAGATGCTCCGTGCTGATGAACTCGTCCCGCATCCGGGCGGCGACCTTCTCCGCCTCCTCCAGCGCGCGGGAGAGTTCACGGGAAAGCCCGATCTGCGTCGGACCGTAGACCTTCGGCTTCTCCCGCAGTGCGCGCTCCGTCGCCCGCGCAACCGTCTCCGGCGGGATGTTCATCTTCGCCAGCACCTGAGGCACCACCCCGTCGGCCTGCCGGACCAGGGCCAGCAGCAAATGCTCCGGCTCCATCTGGCTATGGTTGTATTCGCTCGCCAGACGCTGGGCCGTGAAAATGGCTTCCTGTGCTTTTTCTGTGTACCGATTCAAATCCATCCTCATCACCTCCTCAC
>DAOTWK010000354.1:0-3473 GCA_034435815.1 Anaerolineae bacterium
GGGCGGCCCGCGCAGCGGG
This sequence comes from Anaerolineae bacterium, assembly GCA_034435815.1. GTDB lineage: Bacteria > Chloroflexota > Anaerolineae > B4-G1 > DUEL01 > SpSt-77. The sequence continues at coordinate 20 of DAOTWK010000354.1, forward strand.
CCGCCCGCCGTTAGCACCGACTGAAGTCGGCCTCTCCAGGCCTAAGAGGGCTGAGGCCAGCGGTCAGCCTCCACTGACCGGAAAAGGGCGTCAAGGTTTGTATCACCGGGTCGCTTGCCCCCGGCCTCTCTCCGCTACAGATACTGCTGGACCACCGCGACGACGTCGGGGTAGTCAATCCCCAGCCGCCGCAGTGTCTCCAGCGTGGGGACGCCATCCTGGGTCCAGCCCCGACGGGCATAGACGGCGTCCTTCAGCCGCTCGTACTGCTCCTCCCGGTACTTCCGCAGTGCGGCCAGTTTCTCCTGGGTCGTCATCTTCGTCGGGTCCAGCCCCAGCAGTTCCCGCAATTGCTTGTCGTACCGTTCGGCGCGCGATTCGTACTCCTCCACCGTCACCGGCCCCATGGAGCGGTAGGGGACGTTATCGTGCTCCCGGCGCCCGTAGCCCCGGCGCAGGTTGAAGACCCGCTGGAAGTTGTAGACCCGCTCGGACATGGTGATGAGGTCCTCGCGAGTAATCTGTTTGCCCGTCACGCCGGAGAAGAGGTCCACATAGTTCTGGACATGGGCCGGGATTTTGGCCGGTTCGGCAGTGTACTTGTTGTCGGGCGGGATGATGTCGTTCCAGGGAAGTTTGCAGTGGCCCACCAGACCGAACCAGGTACGGAACATCGGGAAGTAGTGGAGCGCCTCCGCCTTGTCCTCAAAGGTGGGCAGCAGGTTGCTGACCATGTCCATAAAGATGAGCCAGGCCTCGTCGTGCTGGGGGCCCTTGTTGGTCAGCCCGTAGCCGCCCTGCTGGGCCAGCGACTCTTTGGAGACGTACTCGGAGTACTCCAGCCCCTTCGCCTCCATCCCGATGTCCTGAACAAACTGGGGGTCGGCGCCGAAGTGCTCGACGAAGTACTTCTTCATAAAGCGGACACCCTGCCCGGCAATCTTGCCGAAGCCCTCGCCCCGCGCCATCTGATGGAGCATTTCTATGGCTGCGTCGGCGTTGCCGAAGCGGAGTTCCAGCCCACCGGTTTTTTCCTTATCCAGGATGCCGGCCTCATAGCACTCCATCACAAAGGCGGTGAGGGTACCGAAGGAGATAGTGTCTATACCGTAGGTGTCACAGTAGAAGTTGATCTCCAGGATGGCATCCGGGTCAAAAATGCCACAGTTGGTGCCCACTCCGGCGATGGTCTCATATTCCGGCCCGTCCACGATGACTTTCTGCCCTTTGTAGGGGCCGGTGCGGACGGTGTAGCCATCCACGGCGTGGGAGCAGGCCATAGTACAGCCGTACCAGCAGCCGTCGGGCAGCCCCTGGGTGAAGCGGGCCTCCCAGACGTCGCCGTTGACTTTGGAGGCGTCGGGATGGCCGCCGTACTTGAAGTTGTAGACGGGAAGGAGGTCGTAGTCGCTCATAATCTGGACCAGATAAGGGGTACCCCGGCGGCGCATGCGGTTCTGGGAGTCGTCGTAGTCGTGGATTTCTTTGTGCAGGCGCATGCCGGCGCGGGCGATGCGCTCTGGATCGGCAGGACGGTTGGAGTCGGCGCGGACGGGCGGGCTCTTGACCACCAGCGCCTTGATGTACTTATTCCGGAAGACGGTGCCGGTGCCGCCCCGTCCGGCCTGCTTGAAACGGAACGCGCCCCGGCGGCGGTCGTAGAAGGCAAAGTTAAGGCACCCGATGCGGGTGTGCTCGGCCCCCTTTCCTGCGGAGACAGCGGACATAAAGTAGCGGTCTTCCTCCTTCTCTGCCATCTGCCGGATGAGCCACTCGCCGATGAGGTGGGTATCCACCGGGACGTCAGGGGCCTCCTCTATGGTGATGCGGCCCTGCTGCCCGTCAATGACGACGATGACCTCCCGGTCGGCCTTACCCTGAATTTCTATGGCGTCCCATCCGGAGAACTTGAGAAGGGGGCCAAAATGGCCGCCGACGTTGGAGTCTATGACGATGTCGGTGAGGGGGGAAATGGTGACCACCAGGGACTTCCCGGAGCCGGGGTACTGAGTGATACCCCCGATGGGGCCGGAGGAGATGACCAGTTCGTTCTCCGGGTCGTTCCACTTTGTGTCGTCGCGGGTCCCGTGCCAGAGGAGCCAGAGGCCGAATCCCCGGCCGCCGATGAATTTCTCCTTCATCTCCTCGGTGACCGGTTTGGCGGCAATGGTGTAGTCGGAAAGGTTGATATAGAGGGTCTGCCCCGTGTAGCCCCGCTCCACGGTCGGGACGGTGTAGGTGTACTCGGCCAGAACTTTGCGGGTGGTCTGCAGTTGGTCGGACATAGTTCCTCCCTGAGAAATCAGAATTATACTTGGCGACAATTCTTCAGGGCAAAATTGCACTTTTGGCCTCAAAAATGCAATTCTACGCCAGCAGGGGTTCTACTCCAATCGCTCTCAGGATTTCTATTGCCTGAAACGCCTTGCCATAGGAAGCCTCTCCTACTGGTTCCAGGATGCCCTGTTGAACGAGTTTCTCCACGGCGCGCTGAGCGCTGTGGTAGGTTGCGCCTAACCTGCGGGCGGCATACGGAATCGTGAGGATAGGGGCTTCAAAGAGCATATCCACGAGTCCGAGAGTTCGGGATGGAACGCCTGCCTGTGTCAAGCGACGGCGCCACTTCTCGCGCAGGTCCCGCAGTTTTCGGGCGCGCTCGATGGCATCACTGGCCTGCGCGGCAACGCCGCGCAGGAAGAAAAGGAGCCAATCTCGCCAGGCCCCGCGCTCGCTGACGGCCAGGAGACGGTCGTAGTGCTCCTGACGGTAGCGGTAGAAGTAGGCGCTCAGGTAGAGCAGGGGCAACGGCAACAATCCCCACTGGATCAGCAACAGGGAAATGAGCAGGCGTCCGATGCGCCCGTTACCGTCCACGAAGGGATGAATGGCCTCAAACTGGTAGTGGATGAGAGCCAAACGAACCCGCGGCGGATCAGGGTCATCCCTGTAGCGGGCATATTCGGCTTCACTGACCTCGTTCCAGCGCCGATATGGCTCCCAGGCCTGGCAGTACAATTCTTTGTCCAGCACCGATCCGCGTTGCTCCGCGTTCATCCGCGTCCTACTTCCGGGGCCTGTACTGGATCGCCTCCGCCAGGTGGGCCGTCTCTATCCGGTCGCTGCCAGCCAGGTCTGCGATGGTGCGGGCCAGTTTGAGGATGCGGTGGAAGGCCCGCGCGCTCATCTGCAACTGCTGCATCGCGGCCCGCACCAGCGCCCGTCCGCTCTCATCCAACCGACAGTACTCCCGGACATCCGTCGGGCCCATATCGGCGTTGCAGGTCAGCGGGGTACCGGCAAAGCGGCGCCGCTGCATCTCCCGCGCCCGCTCCACCCGTTCCCGGATGGCCGCCGACGGCTCCCCGCGCCGGTCGTCGGTCAATTTGTTGTAATCCACCCGGGGCACCTCCACGTGGATGTCTATCCGGTCCAGCAGCGGCCCCGAGATGCGCTT
>DAOTWK010000355.1:0-1723 GCA_034435815.1 Anaerolineae bacterium
CTGAGTCCATCGCTTCATAGCCTGGTCCCGATAGGTATGCTCGTAGTAGCGGTCAGAGAAATAGCCGTACCGCTCCCGCTCCTCCCACTTCGCCAGGCGTCCTTCCCGCAGGTACAGGTCCAGCAACTCACTATCGGTAAACTGGTCAAAGGCCACGCCCGGATACAGCGCCGCCAGCAGGGCCTCCAACTCTGATCGCGGACGGTCGCTATAGAATTTCGCCAGTAACCGATGGGTCCGCAGGCAGTATTGCAGATAGTGACGGTAATGGGCGATGCCGTCTATCAGGAACCGGTATCCCTCGCCGCAATGGGTGAACCAATCCTGAATCTGATGGAGCGTTGCGCCGAAGATGTAGGGATGCCCCAGGCCAATCGCCCGTTCCACAAACCAGCGCGCCGTGCGCCATTCCGCAAAATGGAGAAGCGGGTAAAAGGTCAGCACCAGGAGCGAGCAGGCGTCCACAAACAGATTGCCCCGGGCAATCAATTCGGCAACATACGCCCCCGCGCTCCCCAGGCGGTTCCCGATGACTTCCAGCACCCACTGTTTGGTCAGGTCGTAGTGAACGTCGTTCTGGGCCATGGCGTCGTTGTCAGCCGCGATGGGATGCCCCTAACCACCTCGCTTCACAACCCGTGAGAATACTCCCGGCCGTTCTTTCCTCGGACCAGCATCAGCGTGCAAAACCAGATCAGCGCGGGCGGGTTAATACTGTAGCGACAATCCCAAACATTGGTCAGCCATTCTGGATTCTCCCGCAGCCGGTCCAGGTATTCCCGCAGAAGCGCGCAGGTAACCCGCTTCATCTCCTGATCCCGACGCGTATGGGCATAATACAGGTCGGGATTGTAGCCGTAGATTCCCCGTTCCTCCCAGCGGGAAAGCGACCTCTCCCTCAGATACAGGTCCACCAGTTCCCAGTCGTCAAATCTGTTAAAGGATACCTCCGGGTACAGTTCCCGGAGCCGGTCTTCCAATCCCCCTCGGGGATGGAGACAGTAAAAGCGCTCCTTCACCCGCTGATTTCGCAGTCGCCACCGTAAAAGGTGGTAAGAATGCCCGAAAGATTCCAGCCGGTACCCCTCGCCCCAGTGGCTGAAGTAATCCTGGGCCTGATGGAGCACAACGCCAATGATGTAAGGGTGCCCCCAGAGAAGGGCCTGTTGCCAGCAATGGAGCACTTCATCCCAATCCGAGAAATGGATCAGCCGGTGATATGGACGGATGAGCGAGACCAGGGTACGCACCTCGTCCACATCGTTATCGCCCCGGGCGACCAGTTCCGCCAGATACCCGGCGGACTCCCCCAACCGGGAGCGGAAAATCTCCTGTGCCCATTGTCTGGTTAACTGGTAATGCACCACATCCCGAATCATGGCATCGTTGAAGCCTCGTTGTCGGGGATGGGAACTGCTTTACCCGGCAGTTCACCGTCGGGCTCATCCTGCGAAGATCCCTTTGGGGGCTAAGAAGCCCGAAAGGGCCACGGCCCGAGGGGGCTTCCTCGCCCCGTGGGGCTTTGCATTCTGAGTCCGGACGTTTATGTCCGGGCGGGATTGCTTAACCTGATGGGAGAGGCCGCTCCCGCCCCTCCCGGATATAATCCACAATCTCCTCCGCCGTGAGCCCCAGATTGAGGCCCTCCACCGTCAGCGCCTCTATCTTCGCCTCTATCTGCACATCCCGGTAGTGGAGCAACTGGATGGCCTTCGCCGGGCAC
>DAOTWK010000356.1:0-12693 GCA_034435815.1 Anaerolineae bacterium
TGGGAGAGTTCCCCCAACCCCAGCCGCTTCAGTTCCCGCTCCAGGATGGCCCGCCCCGATGCGATGTTCTGCTCCCGGTCCTGCCGCCGGAACCACTGGCGAATTTTGTTGCGGGCACGGGCAGTCTTGACATATCCCAGCGCCGGATTGAGCCAGTCCCGGCTGGGACCGCCCCGTTTGGCAGTGATAATCTCTACCTGGTCGCCGGTCTTGAGGACGTAATCCAGCGGGACCCATCGCCCGTTAACTTTGGCCCCCCGGCATCGGTGGCCGATTTCGGTATGGATGGCGTAGGCGAAGTCTATGGGCGTGGCCCCGGCAGGTAGGTCCACCACCATGCCCTTGGGTGTGAAGACGTACACCCGGTCCTCAAAAATGTCGGTCTGGACCGCCTCTATGAACTCTCCGGCGTCTTCCGCTTCGCTGCGGGCCTCTATCTGGGCCCGCAGGGCGGCGATTTTCTCCTCAAACAGTCGGTCCTCTCGGACTCCCTCCTTGTACCGCCAGTGGGCGGCGATACCGTACTCGGCAATCCGGTGCATATAGTGGGTGCGAATCTGGACTTCCAGCACTTTCCCGCCGATGCCCACCACGGCGGTGTGGAGGGACTGGTACATGTTCTCCTTTGGGCGGGCGATGTAATCGTCAAATTCGCCGGGGATAGGCGTCCAGAGGCTGTGGACGATACCCAGGGCGTGGTAACAATCGGGGACTGTATCCACAATGGCCCGGATGGCCCGGATGTCGTAGACTCGCTCCAGAGGAATTTGCTTGCGCTGCATCTTGCGATAGATGCTGTAAATGTGCTTGGGACGGCCCGTAATCTGGGCGTTGATCCCTTCCAGCCGGAGGTGGTGCTGAAGGATGGTGATGTGCCGTTCAATATCGGCCTCTCGCTCGGGCGCCCGGGCCTCTAACTCGGCCACAATCTCCCGATACAGTTCGGGCTCCAGGATTCGGAAGGCCAGATCTTCCAGTTCTCCTTTCCACTGCCAGATGCCCAACCGGTTGGCCAGCGGCGCGTAGATGTCCATAGTCTGTCGGGCGATGCGCCGCTGGCGCTCTGGCGGCAGGGCATCCAGCGTGCGCATATTGTGCAACCGGTCGGCCAGTTTGATGAGCATGACCCGCGCGTCCCGGGCTGTCGCCAGGAAGAATTTGCGCAAACTCTCCAGTTCACGCTCGTCCCGTTCCCCCTCCCGCATCCGGCCCAGTTCATTGGCCCGCCCCAGTTTGGTCACTCCGTCCACCATCCGCGCCACCTCTGGGCCGAATCGGGACTTCAGTTCCTCCAGCGAGACACCCCGGTCCTCCACCACGTCGTGGAGGAGACCGGCCGCGAGGGTTTCGGCGTCCATCCGCAGTTCACCCAGCAGTGCGGCGACGGCCAGCGCATGCTGGATATAGGGCTCGCCGGATTTCCGGTACTGGCCCTCGTGGGCCTGGACAGCGAATTCGTAGGCGCGCAAAATCAGGTCCCGGACCTCCGGACCGTCCCGGACCAGGGAAAGGACGTCGTCTATCGTCAGGAGGGGAGTGGATACATTGGTCATAGGTGCAAAGGTCAGTGGTATCTTGGTGTATCAGTATAACGCAGACAGGGGATTTGTCAAAGAACTTGACAACGGGGCCCTTTTCATGGATAACATGAATAGTCGGGAGGGGGCAGTCGGTAGGGGTTAATGGTCAGTTGTCAGTCGTCAATAGTCAATTGTCAGGAGGTGAGCGATGACAACGTTCATCCTTCTCTCCAAAATCTCTCTGCGCAGCCCTGGCGAGGTGCGGGCGCTCTCAGTGATGGACCAGGAGTTTGACCGGCGCCTGAAGGAGGAGTGCCCGGAAGTGCGGCGCATCGCCAGTTACGCCCTACTGGGAGAATACGACTTTCTGCACATCTTTGAGGCGCCGGACGCGAAAACCGCCGCCCGAGTGGCCCTCCTGGCCAACGTCTTCGGCCACTGCACAACTCAGACGCTCACCGCCATCCCCTTTGAGGAATTCCGGGAGATTGTGGAGAAGATTAGGTGAAAGCGTACTGCGTGGTGTTGACGACCGCCGGAACGGAGGAAGAGGCCCTGCGGCTGGCGGAGGGGCTGGTCGCCGGTAGACTGGCGGCCTGTGTCCAGGTGATGCCCGTCACCAGCACCTATATCTGGCAGGGACAACTGCATCGGGACCCGGAGTGGCTGCTCCTGATCAAGACGACGACCGCCCGCTACGGCGACGTGGAGGCCTTTATCCGGGAACACCACTCCTACCAGGTGCCGGAAATCGTCCAGGTGCCCATCCAGCAGGGGCTGGAGGCGTATCTGGCGTGGGTAGGGGAGAGCACCGCTACGGGAATATCTTCCCCGGATTGAGGATGTGGTGAGGGTCAAAGATGTCCTTGATCCCCCGCATCAGCGCAATCTGGGCCGGGTCCAGTGCCATCGGCAGGTAGCGGCGGCGAGTCGCGCCCACTCCGTGCTCCCCGGTGATGGTCCCGCCCAGCGAGAGGGTGAGCCGGTAGATTTCTTCGGAGAGGACGGGCACCAGGGCCCGCCAGTCCTCCTCCGGCATGGCGTCCTTCAGCGCGTTGACGTGGACGTTGCCATCCCCGGCGTGGCCGAAGCAGACGATGCGGACGCCGTGCCGCCGGGCAATCTCCTTGATTCCCCGCAGGAGGGCCGGGATTTCGGCGCGTGGCACGACGACGTCCTCCATATGGTTGACCGGGCTTTCGTGCTTGAGCGCGTCCACAATGGCCCGCCGGGCCTCCCACAGCCGATCCCGGGTGCGGCTATCCTTTGCCACCAGCACATCCCGCGCCCCGTGGGCCAGACAAATTTCCCCCACCACCTCCATGTCCGCGTCCACTGTCTCCTGCCGGTTCCCGTCCAACTGAATCAGCAGATGGGCCGCCGCGTCGTCGTAGGGGACGGTCTTCTGCAGGAGCCGCTCCGCTGCCAGGACGCTATCTTGTTCCATGAACTCAATGGTCGCCGGGAGGATGCGGGCGGCAATGATCTCGGAGACGGTGTCGGCGGCGGCCTGGAAGTCGTCGTAGGGGACCAGAAGGTCCACCCGGAACTTCGGCAGAGGGAGCAGGCGGAGGATGATTTTCGTCACAACGGCCAGAGTCCCCTCAGAACCGATGATTAACTGAATGAGGTTGTAGCCGGTGACGTTTTTGACCAGTTTGCCGCCGCAGGTGATGATGTCGCCGGAGGGGAGGACGGCCTCCAGGCCGCAGACGTAGTCCTTCGTGGTCCCGTACTTGACGGCGCGGGGGCCGCCGGCGCCTTCGGCGATGTTCCCGCCGATGGTACAGGAGTCCAGGCTGGCGGGGTCGGGCGGGTAGAAGAGCCCTTCCGCCTCTACCGCCCGGTGGATGTCGCCGGTGATGACCCCCGGCTCCACGGTGACCATGAGGTTCTGCTGATCTATCTCCAGGATGCGGTTCATCTTCTCGGTAGAAAGGACGACGCCGCCGAAGACAGGGACAGCGCCGCCGCTCAGGCCGTACCCGGCCCCGCGCGGGGTGATGGGAATCCGTTCCCGCGTGGCCAGGCGGAAGATGTCGGCGATTTCCGGCGCGGAGCGGACGAAGACGACGACCTCCGGTTGGGCCCACAGTCCCACCGTCTCGTCGTGGGCGTACTTCTCCAGCGCCTCCTCGTCGGTGCGGACGTTCCCCTCTCCGACGATGGCCCGCAATGCCTCTACAATCTGGGGGGTGACCCGGTTGTACATATCTCCCCTCCAGCGCTGAACGTGCCAGGCACTTCTACAAGTGCCTGGCACGTATCCTACCCCGCCAGTACCCGCTCCGCCGCTGCCAGGCCTGCGCCGACGTTAAAGCGATAGCCGGAGCGGGCCAGCGCCCACTCTATGGCCCCCAGAGTGGAGAGAATGTCCGAAGCGGTGACGGCGCCCATGTGCCCCACCCGGAAGTACCGGTCGCCGATGGCGGGATGGCGTCCTCCGGCGACGATAATCCCGGCCTCCAGGATGAGCCCCAGAAGGCGCGCGTCTATCCCCTCCGGGTAATAGACGGTGGTGAGGGTGTGGGCGGCCTTCTCCCGGCTCACGGGCACCAATTTCAGCCCAATGGCCTCCAGCCCTGCCTTGAAGGCATTGCTCAGGTGGCGGTGGCGGGCCCAGCGGTTCTCCATCCCTTCCGCCAGAATCTGCCCCAGGCTCACATTCAGCGCCCAGATGAGGTTGACCGGCGGCGTCCCGAAGTAGATCGGCTTGCGGGCCTCGTAGGACTCCATCACCGGGAGCCAGTTGGTCCAGTCGGCGTAGTAGGCAAGAACGGGAGTCTTGCGGCGGCGGAAGGCCTCTATCGCCCGCGCCCCGGCGACGACGACGGCCAGCCCCGGCGGGACGCCCAGCGCCTTCTGGGAAGCAGTGAGGGTCAGGTCCACTTCCCACTCCTCCATCCGCAACTCCTCCCCGGCGACGCTGCAGACGCCGTCCACGACCACCAGGGTCTCATACTTCCGCCCCAGCCAGGCCAGGTTGCGGACGTCGGCGATGACGCCGGTGGAGGTATCCACGTGGGTGACCGTCATCAGTTTGAAGGGCCCCTTCTTCAGGGCCTCCTCCACTGTCTCCAGGGGCGGGGTATCCCCGACCACGGGCGGCGCGACGGCGGTGACCTCCGCGCCGTGCCGCTCCAGGATGGCGATATAGCGCTCGCTGAAGTAACCGGTGACCACCACCAGCACCCGGTCCCCAGGTTCCACCAGGTTGGCCGCAGCGATTTCCATCGCCAGTGTGCCCGACCCGGCGATGACGAAGGGCTGGCTGCCGGGCGCCAGAAAGACCTCCCGTAGCCGCTCCAGCGCCTGCCCGAAGACTTCGGCGAAGTTGGCCGCCAGGTGGCTGGTGGTGGGCAGGCCCATCGCCTGAAGAACCTCCGGAGTGAACTCTATCGGTCCAGGAATCATCAGAAGTTTGCGGTCTTTCATCGGAACCTCCAGGATGCAGGGATGCGAGTAGACAAGGATACAAGCGGGCAAGGATGCGAATAGACTGAGTAAAGTGTTCTATTTTGCTGAACCCGACCCGGTGGCGAGGGGCAAGGGGGAAACTAAGCGTCGGGTCCAGAAAGTTGATATGGTTGTTAAGAAGTAGGGGGCCGGACGGGGGAATTCGCTCCAGCCCGATAGCCTCCACCCGCACGAGGGTCCGGATTCAGTGCCGGACCAGCCCCTTTCGCGCGCGGCGAACATCGGCCTTCATCCGCAGAGGATATTGTAGTCCACAGGGGGAGAAAGTCAAGAATGCACGGGGGTATATCCTGCTTCCTGCTTCCCACTACCTGCTTCCTGCTTCCCACTACCTGCTACCTGCTTCCCAGTACCTGCTACCTGCTTCAAGAGCCTGCTCCAGGTCGGCCTGGATGTCCTCTATGGCTTCAATGCCCACCGAGATGCGCACCATTCCGTCGGTGATGCCCAGGGCGGCGCGCTCTTCGGGGCTGAGGCCGCGATGGGAGGAGTGGGCCGGGTAGAGCACCAGCGTCTGGATGTCGCCCAGGGAGGTGGCGGGGATACAGAGGCAGAGACGGTCCATAAACCGGAACACCTCTTCCCGCCCGGCGTCTTTCAGTTCAAAGGTGACGACGCCGCCGAAGCCTCGCCCGTCGAAGAGGCGCGCGGCCAGTTCGTGCTGAGGGTGGGAAGGGAGGCCCGGGTAAAGGACCCGACGGATGCGGGGGTGGGTCTCCAGCCAGCGGGCCAGGGCCAGCGCACTGGCGCACTGCCGCTCTACCCGCAGGACGAGCGTCCGCAGGCCCCGCAGGAGGAGCCAGGCCTCCAGCGGCCCCAGGTTGGCCCCGGTCGTCTTCAGAACTTCCAGCAAACCCTCCCGCCGCGCCGCCGATGTGACCACAACGCCGGCCAGGACGTCTCCGTGGCCGCCCAGGTACTTGGTGGCGCTGTGGATGACGACGTCGGCGCCCAGGCCCAGCGGGCGGACCAGATACGGGGTAGCGAAGGTGTTATCCACCAGGAGCGCGGCGTCGTACCGGTGGGCAATTTCTGCCAGCGCGGGGAGGTCGGCGACTTTCAGCAGAGGATTGGAGACGGTCTCCACCAGCAGGGCGACGGGCCGGACCTCTGCGCAGGCCATCTCCACTTCTGCTGGGTTGGTCACATCCACAAAGCGGACCGTTACCCCCTGGGAGCGGAGGAGGCGGTCCAGCAGGAGATAGGTGGCGCCGTAGAGGTCCCGGGCTGCCACGACCGCCGCCCCGGCCCGCGCGCCCGCGGCCAGAAGGGCCGCGTGGATGGCCGCCATGCCAGAGGCGAAGGCCAACGCCGTCTCCCCGTCCTCCAGCGCGGCCACCGCCTCCTCCAGCGCGGCGACGGTGGGACTGCCGTGCCGAGTGTAGACGTAGCCATCGGTGGCAAAGGCTTCATCCAGGTCCTCCATCCGCTCGTAGGAGTAGGTGACGGAGGGATGGATGGGGGGAATAGTAGGGATGTAGAAGCGACCTTCTAATGGAGAGGTAATCCTTGCAGTTGTCCCGGCTGTGCGCCCGGCATGGACCGTGCGCGTTTCCAGAGCCCAATGGGCGAACGTTCTCTGGTTCTTCATACGGTAGCCTCCGATCTCTGGGGTCAGGTCTGTAAAATCTCTCCTCAAGTCAGGCCGATGAGGGATCCGACCGGGTGAGCGGCCCGGCTGTGGACCACGACCGCCCAGCCGATCCCCTGTGCCGTCAGTTGCGGCTGGACCACGGCCAGCCAGGAAGTGTGGGGTGCGTAGAGGCGGGCCAGCCCGGCCCAGAGCCACAGGGAGAGTTTGCCGCTGAGAATCAATCCCTTCGTTGAGGGCGCCGGAACGGTCAGCCCCTCCACTTCGGTGATGTCCATATAGGCCTCGGGGATGGAAAACTCCATACGGGTGACCGGGTGTTGCTCCTCCCGATGTTCTTTCACCCGCAGGGGGCCGACCGAGGGGGCCCCGATGCGAAAGGCCGGAGGCGTGGTCCATCCCAGACGGGCGTCAAAGAGGTAGAAGGGGGCCGGAAGCGCGTGGACGGCGATGGCTGCGTAGAGCCAGTTCGGCCCCCGACCGTAGAGGGCCAGCGGCTCCCCTGCCGGCAGGTAGTCCAGCACTGCCGGGAGGTCGTCCGGGCGCCAATCGGTGGGTTTGCGGCCCAGCCCTCGGGCCAGCCGTTCCAGGTCTACCACCAGTTCCGCCGGCGCCGTTGCCATATGGCGGCGGTAGAGGTCGGCGGCAAAGGGCTGGAAGAGAGCGGCCAATCGCTCCACCAGCGCGTCAAAGGCGGGACCGGAGGCCGTTCTCCCTCGCTCCAGACCCGCCAGGACGCCCCGCACCACCGGCTCTGTCCTGTCCAGATGGTTCTCTCCCCACAGGTCGGAGCGGAGGTCGGCCAGGAGGACCAGGCCGTGGGCGGCGAAACGGTCGCCCCACTCCCGTCGGGCCTCGTCGGAGGGGGTCAGCAGAATCCCATGGGTGCACTCGTCCAGAATGGACTCCTGCTCCGGTGTCGGGAGGCCGCCCATATCCATGATGAGGGGCAGGTGACGGCGGGCGATGTCCTGCCGGATCAGGGGGAGCCACCGTTCGCTGGCCGCACCCTTGACCCGCAGATGGCGGACGATGTCCGGCTCCCCCTCCATGAACCAGTCTCCCTCGCCATCAGGCGGGTAGGCCCGCAGAAGATAGTGGGGGACGTTTAGGGTGCGCAGGGCGCGGGTCAGGCTGTAGGCCAGGACGGATTTGCCACTGTGGGGCGGTCCTCCAATCGCAACGGCGGGCAGCGGATTATACCGTTCCATTTGCGTCCTCTTTGTTCTGGCCTATAATTGGTGTTGTATGCGGACGGTCGCCTCTTCGCCAAGCGGGAAAGTTGCCCTGGTGACGATGGGCGGACAAGCTCAGGTCGTCACATTCGCTGTGGATGGATTGCTGGCGATGGGCGAACCGCTTTCCCAAGTGCTGGTTCTCCATCTTTCCTCAGAAGACCTCCGAGTACGTCAGGCGCTGGCCCAGTTGAGCGCCGAATTTGCGGGCGGGCAGTACCGGGGCCACTCCCTGGAGTTCCGCCGCATCCCCCTGCAGGCCTTGGGACGACCGCTCACGGCGATTACCGGCGGCGCGGAAGCGGAAGCGGTCTGGGCGCTGGCGCGCGACTTGCTGGCGGAGTTGAAAGAAGAAGGCCGGTCGCTGCACCTCTGCATCGCCGGCGGCCCGCGCCTTCTGGCGCTCACGCTGACCACTGCTGCTATGCTCCACTGCGACCATCAGGACCGTCTCTGGCATCTCTATACGCCCCCGGAGTTTCTGAAGCAAGCACGGGAGGGGGCCATCCTCCATGCCCCGCCGGAGGCCGGCGTCCGCCTCGTCCCCGTCCCCTTCGCCCCCTGGGGGGTCTACTTCCCGGCCCTGCGGGCCCTGACCCGTCCCCCCGTCGGTGCCCCGTCCCTCAGCCCCAAAGATGCCGCCTGCTGTGCCGCCGTCTGGAAGCAGCTGACGGATCGGCAGCGGGAAGTGCTACGGGTGCTGGTCTCCGCCCCCTCTCTCCAGGATGCGGCTGAGCAATTGGGTATGACGCTGAAGACGCTGGATAGCCACAAGGGCCAGATTCTCGCCTGGTGCCGCGTCGCCTGGGAGATGCCGGATGATGCCCACCTCACGTACCATTTCCTGCGGGAAAAGTTTGGCCCATGGCTGGCCGTTAGCCGGTAGTCATTGTCCAGTATACACCAATTTGTCCGTTCCGGCATCCGAGAAAACTCTGAGCGAAATCAGAGATTTCTCTGTTGACCTGGCGCCCTGCGGGGGTAAAATGGAGGTGATATGCTGACCAGTCTGGTCCTGATGCTTCAGGCGGAGGAGGAGACGGTTTTGCCGCCGCATCTGGGACGGGCCAGCCACGCGGTGTTTCTGAAGGGAGTGGCCGAACGGGACCCCGTCCTGGCCCAACAGTTACACGCGCCGGACGAACGCCGCCCTTTTACCTGCTCATCGCTGGTGGGGGTGCGCCTGGAGCGGGTGGAGGGGGAACTAAAGGCCGTCGTCGTCCCGGGCCGTCCCCTCTTTCTGCGCTACACGGGGCTGACGGCGGAGGTTTCTGAGCACCTGGTCCGCTGGGCCGAAGCGCCGCCCCCGGTAGTGGAGATAGAGGGGGTCCGGTTGACCCTCCAGGGGGCGACGCTGGACCCGTCCGTTCACCCATGGGCGGGCCAGACGACGTATCAGGCGTTGCTGAGGAAGGCCCTGCCGACGGAGGCGCCATGGCCCCGTCATCTGGAACTGGAGTTTTTCTCCCCCACGGCCTTTCACTCGGGGGGGCGCAACGTCCCCTTGCCGCTACCGGACCTGGTGTACGGGAGTCTGGTGGAAAAGTGGAACGATTTTGCGCCGGTGACGGTCTCGCCGGAGGTACGGCGGTTTGCCCAGGAGTGCCTGGCCCTCAGCCGGTACGAACTCTCCACCCGCTCGGTGCCGGGGAAGGGGGGCGGAATGCAGATCGGTTTTGTGGGGTATTGCCGCTACACCGTCCTTCGGGCCGACCCGTACTGGGTGGGAGTCCTGCAGGCGCTGACGGATTACGCTTTCTACGCCGGAGTGGGGTATCAGACGACGACGGGAATGGGGCAGGCGAGGAGACGAATGGCAGGAACGACAGATTGGCGAATTTTTGCATAGCGCCGGCTGTTAGCCTGCTTTGCAGGCCTGGCGGCCGGCACTACCTCGCCCGCACGGGAGGATGGTATGGAATGCATCCTGGTCGCCCTGCCCTCTACCCTGGGCCTCATTGCTATGATTCAGTGGCTGAGCGGTGACGAGGAGGGGGCTCTCAGATTGAGGAGGCCATCAACAGAGGCGTCTCTGGCCTGTGCCTTGCGACCTGCGACCCGCGACCCTGTGCCCCTGTAACCCGCGACCCAACCATCCGGAGGTTGTTATGGAAGAAAAAGATGCCATCTATCGGATCGCCCTGGCCGGACTGCTCCACGACATCGGCAAGTTCGCCCAGCGGGCTGGATGGAGAAAGGGAACACACCCCGAAGTGGGAGGGGATTTCATCGGGGAGTTCGTCCCCGAGGCCTGGCGGAAGGGCCTCTACCCGGTAATGGGCCACCACGATAGGCCCTTACAGGGCTACGAGACCAAAGTCGTCGCCCTGGCGGACCGGCTCTCTGCGGGGGAGCGCATTCCCACGGAGGAGCAGGAGCCCCGTCAACTCCGCTCCATTTTCTGTGCCATAGAGATAGACGGCCAGTCCGCTCCGGAGGTGGTCTACTGGCCTCTTTCCCCGCTGCGAGTGGACGAGATGGCCCTCTTTCCCGTTTCGGAGATGGAGGAGAGCGCGGTCCAGAGGGCCTATCGGGACCTCTGGGAGAAGTTCTGCCGGGACGCTGCCGCCCTGCGGGACGCGCACGCGCAGGGCGGGAACTTGCCCGTGTACCTGGATAGCCTGCTTCTGCTGCTCCAGCGGTACACCTGGTGCGTTCCCTCCGCCTACTACCGTGCGCTCCCGGACGTCAGTCTCTACGACCACAGCCGGGCCACCGCTGCGCTGGCGGCTTGCCTGCTGGGGAAAGATGAAGCCGCATTGGACCGGATGCTGGAAGCGCCGAGGACTCAGGTGGACGAGGTGGCCCTGCTAGTAGGCGGGGACATCAGCGGGGTACAGGGCTTCATCTACACCATCACTGCGCGGGGCGCGGCCAGCGCGCTCCGGGGCCGGTCGTTCTATTTGCAACTTCTCACCGAGGCCGTTGCCCGCTATGTCCTGCGGCGGTTAGCGCTCCCGATGACCAACCTCCTCTATCAGGGCGGCGGCAGTTTCTACTTGCTGGCCCGCCCCTCCGACCGGGATGAACTGAGGGGCATTCAGCGGGATGTGAGCCGCATTCTGCTGGCCCACCACCAGGGCGACCTGTATCTGGCGTTGGAGGCTGTCCCCCTGGCCGCCGCCGATTTTTACGACGGGCGCATTTCGGGGAGGTGGCGGGAGCTGGGAGAGCGGGTCCGGAAGGCCAAACAGCGTCGCTTCGCAGAACTGGGAGACGACTTGGCGGCGCTCTTCCAGCCCGAGGGGCATGGCGGCAATCAGGATCAGGAGTGCCAGGTCTGTGGGCGAGAGCATCCCAAAACGAAAAGGGAAGAGGAGGTTCGCAAATGCCCGCCCTGTCGCTCATATGAGAATTTGGGGGATGACCTCCGCCGGGCCCGATACCTCTGGCTGGCGGAGATAGAACTCCCACCGGTCTCGCAGAGGCTCCTGGAGGTTGTGCCGAGCGGTTGGGAGAAGGCCCTGGAGGCTTTCGGGTTGCGGGCCGGCGCTGTGCAGAACTTCCCCCAGGCCCCAAGGGCCGATGGCCCTCGCTGGGTTCTGGCGCTGAAGGATGAGGCTATGGAAGACCTGCGGCCGGACGCTCAGACCGTCGTCGGCCGCCGGTTCCTGGTCAACGTGACGCCGATTCTGACGGAAAAGGAGTATCAGGCGCTCCAGGGGAGAATAAAAGGCTTGCCTGTTCCGGGGAGCGTCAAGCCGTTTGAGGTGATGGAGGCTCAGTCCACTGGCATTCAGCGGCTGGGCGTTCTGCGGATGGATGTGGATGACCTGGGAAAGTTGTTCTCCGATGGCTTCGGGGAAAACGCGACGCTCTCCCGTATCGCTGCGCTCAGTTTCGCCATCAGTCTCTTCTTTGAGGGGTGGGTGGAGGTGCTGGCGGAGAGGATTGGGGAGACGACAGATGGTGGAGGGCGGCTGTACTCCATCTACTCCGGCGGGGACGACCTCTTCTTTGTGGGCTCCTGGGACGCGGTGGTTGAACTGGCGCGGGCGATCCGGGCCGACCTGGCTCGCTTCACTGCTCATCCCGGAATCCATGCCAGTGCAGGAATCGCGCTGGTGGGCGGCAAGTATCCCCTCTACCAGGCGGCGGAGGACGCCGGCCGGGCTGAGAGCCAGGCCAAAGGGTTCCGACGAAAGATGAACGGGCAGGAGTTCAGGAAGGACGCTATCTCTTTCTTGAGCCAGGCCCTTTCGTGGGACCGCTTCGGGGTGGAGGACTGTCGGGAAGGGATGGAGACGGTCCACGCCCTGGTCCATTTCCTGGAGCGGTTGACCCGTGCGAAGGCAGACGGGGGCGCGGGCGCGCCGAAAGCCCTGCTCCAGATGCTGATCCGGCTCCAGGAACAATACCAGGAGGCTGGAAAGAAGCGCCGCCTCCAGGGCGAGGACCGGAGCCGAACGGGGGAGGAACAGGTCTACTACGGCCCCTGGATGTGGCGCGGCTACTACTTCCTGAAGCGGATGGCCCGGCGGTACGAAAAGGAGGCTCCGGAGGTCGCGAAGACTGTGGATGGTCTGGCAGAGCGGCTCCACGGGGAGGACTTTCGGGCCATTGAGTGGATCGGCCTGGCAGCCCGGTGGGCGGAGTTGCTGGGGCGATGAAAGCTAAAGCCCCGACGTCAATTGTTGGGGCTCAGCCAGAGGCCCCGACGTCAACGTCGGGGCTGAGGATGGGGGGGACGCTGAAGCGTCCCGGGTTTTGGGCGCTTTAGCGCTCGTTATAACCTGGGCCTGGCCGCTGACGGCCGGCCAAAAGTCAACGTCGGGGCTGAGGGTGGGGGGGACGCTAAAGCGTCCCGGGTTTTGGGCGCTTTAGCGCCCGTTATAAACTGAGCCTGGCCGTTGACGGCCGGCCAGAAGCC
>DAOTWK010000357.1:0-2308 GCA_034435815.1 Anaerolineae bacterium
GTTTTGCGGCGGCCGAAGGCTGCCGCAAAACCCGCTCATCTTCCCCCTTTTTGCCCGTTTCGGGGGAGGGAGCAAGGGAGGCTCTGGGAATTCTTGTGGTGGGTGGAGTAAAATCTTCACATTTCAGCCAGTGCAGGGTGACGTGCCAGGACTTCTAAGAGTGCCTGGCACGTTCCTACTCCGGGATACTCGCAATGACCACCTGAAGAGTCACCCCTTGTGTTCCTTATCGTTTCAGATTGGGAAGGCCCGACGGTTTGCCCTCCCCCCGGATTGTGCTATAATCAATGCGTGACGTCAAACCAGAAAGTGAGGGAAATAATATGGAACGCGGGCAGCGAACGGTCAGTGTAATGCTTTTACTGATAGCGCTGATGCTGGCCCTGGCACCCCGGATCCAGGCCCGCCCCCTGATGCAGAACCTCCTGGCGAACCCCGGTTTTGATGCCTGGGAGGGCGCTATAGCGCCAAACTGGCACCCCTGGCACGAAGACGCCGGGGATAAATGCAAGCAGGCACCCGACTGGCTTCCCTGTCGCCCCAACTGGTGGGTGGAGCGGGACTTCAACGGATACGGTCTACTTCGCAGCGCGCCGTCATCCCAGGCGGTCGGTATCCAGTATGTACCCTGGCGAGGCGGCGTGATGCAGACCGTCAGTGTGGCGCCGGGGACCCGACTGCGCTTCAGCGTCTGGGCGCGCGCCCATATCAGCAACGACGACCTCCCCCGACCCTCCTATGGCGGTTGGAATCCCAATTTCCAGGTGGGGATTGACCCCGAAGGGAAAGGGCTCTGGTACGACTCTGGTGTTGTCTGGTCGGCGCCGGTGAACGCGCTGGATCAGTGGGTGCGGATTTCTGTAGAGGCTACCGCCGGGGCCAGCGGCAAGGTGACCGTCTTCGTCTCCGCCCGGATGACCAATCAGCAACCGCTGAAACACAACGACGCCTGGTTTGACGACGCCGAACTGGTGGTGGCGGCCCCGGCGGCCACCGCCACCCCTGTTCCCACCAACACTCCCACCCGCCCCCGCTTCCAGGCCGCTTTTGTCGGGGAGACTGTTCCGGACGGCACTGCCTTTAACGGCGGCGCGGCCTTTACCAAAATCTGGCGGGTGCGCAACACCGGTACCGATGCCTGGCCCGATAACACCGTCCTGGTCTTTACCGGCGGGGAGAAGATGGGCGGGCCGGACTCCCTGCCTATCGGACGGGTGGCGCCTGGGGAGGTGAAGGAAATTAGCGTCAACCTGGTTGCGCCGACCGCGCCGGGAGATTACACCGGCAACTGGGTCCTGCAGACGGGCGGCACCCGTATCCCTGGCAGCGAACTGTGGGTCAAGATTAAGGTCACGGCACCGGCACCTCCGACCCAGCCCCCGGCCTCTCCCACACCGGAGGCCACGCCCACACCGGAGAGCGGCCAGATTTGCGTCCTGGCCTTCCACGACCGCAACGGCGATACGTTCCGCCAGCCGGATACGGAGGAACTGCTGCCCAACGCGGTCTTCTCGGTGGGCGGCGCGGCGGGCATGGTGGGCCAGTACACCACCGACGGCATCAGCGAGCCCTACTGCTTCCCCGGCCTAACGGCAGGGTCATACCGGGTGAATATGCAACCTCCGGTGGGATACATCACCAGCGGGCCCTCGGATATGATGGTGGCCCTGGCCGGTGCGGCCCGGATGGATGTGGCATTGGGCGCGAAGCGCGGAGAGGGCCCGGCCGTCACGGCTACCCCCGGCGTCGTTCTTCCTACTCCAGCCGGTGGTGGCGGAGGACAGCCGTCCGCTCTATCCCAAGCCCTGCGGGGAATGGCCAGAATCGCGGGTATCCTGCTGCTGGTACTGGCGGTGGTTATCGGAGTAGTGTTTGTCCTCTCCCGCCGTCGGTGAGACTGCGGGGTCTGGGGTTGGAGGCGGCGATATAGTGCCGTCTCCAACCCTCTCTTTTTCGGGATGGACTTTAACCGGTTCCCAGGGCATCGTCGGGTCAGCGGACATTTCTGGCTTCTCTTAGCCGTAGCCTGCCTGGGCGCGTTGGCCCTTCGGATGTACCAACTGGCGGCCCCGGCCCTGCGCTGGGATGAGGGCTGGACGGTCGCCCACGGCACCCTGCCCTGGTCCGAGGTGGTCCGGATTGCCGCCCTGGAGTGGCATCCTCCCCTATTCTACCTCCTTTATAAACTCTGGCAGTCGCTGGTCGGGGTGAGCGCTTTCACAGCGCGCTACCTGGCTGTTCTGGCCGGAGTGCTCACCGTTCCCCTGACATATGTCGCCGCAACTGCCTGGACGTCCGACCGGCGGGT
>DAOTWK010000358.1:0-6137 GCA_034435815.1 Anaerolineae bacterium
TGTGGCTTGCGACCTGTGAACAGCATGCACATCGGCATTGACTACACCGCCGCCATTCAGCAGCGGGCAGGAATCGGACGCTACACCCGCGAACTGGTCGGCGCGCTGCTCCGGCTGACAGAAACGGAGAGGACCGGCCACCGCTATACCCTCTTCGCGGCTGCCGGGGGGCGGAGCCTGCTCTCCGACCTCCTGTCCTCCCCGTCCGTCCGGCTCCGCTTCCTGCCCATCAGCGACGAATGGGCTGCACGCCTCTGGCACCGGGCCCGCCTGCCCATCCCGGTGGAAGTCTTCACCGGCCCGGTGGACCTTTTCTACTCCCCCGACTTTGTCCTGCCCCCCACCCGGCCTCGCACCCGGACTCTGCTCACCGTCCACGATCTTTCCTTCCTGCACTACCCGGACCATTTCGTTCCCAAACTGGTACGGTATCTGGAGCGGGTGGTGCCGGCGTCGGTGGCCCGGGCCGACCGGGTGCTGGCGGATTCGGAGGCCACCCGCACCGACCTGATCTGCCTGCTGGGGACGCCGCCGGAAAAGGTAGAGGTGCTCTACAGCGGGGTGGACGCCCGCTTCCGTCCGGAGATGGCACCCGGGGAGCAGGAGCGATTGCGGGCCCGCTACAACCTGGACCGCCCCTACGTTCTCTCTGTGGGCACCCTCCAGCCGCGCAAGAATTACGTCCGGCTCATCCGCGCCTTTGCCCGCCTCCCGGACGCTGGACGGGTGCTGGTCATCGCCGGAGGCCGGGGCTGGCTTTACGAGTCGGTCCTGGAGGAAGCCGCCCGCTACCCCGACCGGGTGCGGGTATTGGGGTTCGTGGAGGATGCGGACCTACCTGCCCTCTATCGGGGGGCAGACCTCTTCGTCTTCCCGTCGTTCTATGAGGGGTTTGGACTTCCGATTCTGGAGGCAATGGCCTGCGGAGTGCCGGTCGTCTGCTCGGGGGTTTCCAGTCTGCCGGAGGTGGCGGGAGACGCCGCGCTGCTGGTAGATCCGGAGGATGAGGAAGGGCTGAGCCAGGCTATGCAGCGGGCGCTGGAGGACGAGGGGCTTCGGCGGGAGATGACAGCGCGGGGGCTGGCGCGCGCCGCCGAATTCACCTGGGAGCGGGCCGCGCGCCAGTTGATGAGGGCTATCGGGAACGTGTCAGGCACTTCTGATTTCTGAAAGTGCCTGGCACGTTCTCCCCATTTATTCCAGCATCCGCCGGATGGTCTCCGCCAGGTGCTCCACTTCAAAGGGCTTGCGGATGACTTCCGATACACCGGCCTGGCGGATGCGCTCCACTTCCTGGTCCTCGCCGTAGCCGGTGAAGGCGATCACTTTCAGGTCGGGGTTCCGCTGGCGCAAGGCCTCTACCAGTGCCACGCCGCCCATCCCTGGCATTACCACGTCGGTGAGGACCAGGTCCACCCGCTCGGCAGCGTACACCTCCAGCGCTTCCCGCCCGTCCGCCGCCTCCAGCACCCGATAGCCCAGCCGTTCCAGCACCTTTCGCCCCGCCGCCCGTAGCGCCGGATGATCCTCCACCAGCAGAATCGTCTCCCCACGACCGATGGGCAGGGGGCCTTCAGCGGTCGGCTCCGGCGCAGGCGCCTCCTCTGCCAGCGCGGGCAGGTAGACCCGGAAGGTCGTCCCTTTCCCGACTTCCGTCTCTACACCAATGTGCCCGCCGTGTTGCTGGACGATGCCGTAAACCTGAGCCAGGCCCAGGCCCGTCCCCACGCCCCGGGGCTTGGTGGTGAAGAACGGCTCAAAGATGTGGGGGAGCACTTCCGGCGGGATGCCGGTGCCCGTATCGGCAACCTCTATACAGACCCACTCCCCGGGCTCCATCCCCACCAGCGGCAGCCTCTCCTCCGGCCCCACCGTCAACCGGGAAAGACCGAGACGGACCTCCCCACCCCCGGGCATCGCATCCCGCGCGTTGAGCACCATATTGATTAAGGCCTGCTGCAAGCGAGTCGGGTCGCCCTGAACCGTGAAAGGCCCCACTCCGGTCACCAGCCGCAGGTGGATGTTCTCCGGGATGGTCCGCTCCAGGACCTTCGCCATTTCTTTGAGGAACGGCGCCAGATCCATCGGACGGGCTTCCATCGGCGCGCGGCGGCCGAAATCCAGCATCTGCTGCACCAGTTGGGTGGCCTGGCGGGATTCGCCGATGATGACCTGGAGGGACTGAGCCAGGTCGGAAGGGATTTGAGGGTGCTCCAGTGCCATCTGGGCGTAGAGGATGGTAGTGGTGAGGAGGTTGTTAAAGTCGTGGGCGATACCGCTGGCCAGTTGCCCCACTGCTGCCAGCCGCTCCTGCTGTTCCAGTTGCGCCTGGAGGAAGCGCTCCTGGGTGACCTCGCGGATGACCAGCACCCACCCACCATTGGGCCCGATGCCGGAGATGGGCCGGGCCGCCACCTGGAAGGTCCGCCGCAGGTGAGGAACGGCAACTTCGTGCCAGCCGTTCCCGGTCGGGGCGACCAAGAACTCCCCCAGCGGGCGGCCGGCCAGATGGGTGAGCACATCCCCGGACCGGACGTCGGTCAGCACCGGCAACATCTCCTGCGCGGCCGGGTTGGTCAACAGAATCCGGTGGTCGCCGTCCAGCAGGAGGACGCTCTCGGGCAGCCGTTCCACCAGCGCGGCCAGCCGCGCCTCCTGGGCCGCCAGCGCCGCCCGCAAGTCGGCCTGATAGAGGGCGACGGCCAGTTGCGCGGAGACCTCCTGGAGAATCTCCACGTGTTCGGCCGTCAGCGCGCCCGGGGTGGCGGAGGCGACGGCCAGCCAGCCCTGCAGTTCCCCGCCCGCCCGCAGGGGCACCGCGATGTACGCGCACACGCCAGCGGCCAGGAGGGCCGTCTCGGCCAGAGAGGGCGCAGGGAGGGCAGAGACATCCGGCACGAAGATCATCTCGCCCCGCTGGCTGGCTTCTATCTCTTTCTCCACTCCCACCAGCGGGAAGCGGAACCCGGTGCCGATGCGAATCTCCTCATCCGCATCGTCCGCCAAGATGATGCCCTCGCGGGCAGCCCGTTCATACCTCACCACACCGGCCCCGTTGCAGGGCACCAGGCGGCGGACGTGCTTCAGCGCCGCGCGGGCCACTTCTTCGGGGGACTGGGCCGTCAGGATGGCCGTATCCAGCGTCCGCAACATCTGCAGCCGCTCCGCGTACCGTCGGAGGGCCTCCTCCGCCCGCTTCCGCTCCGAGATGTCGGTGAAAACGGCCAGGGAGCCCACAAAGCGGCCCGCCTCGTCAAAGCGAGGGACGCCGCTGACCAACACTGGTACCCGCCGTCCATCTTTTCGCAGCAGTTCCAACTCATATTGGTCGCTCAGGCCCCGCTTCCGCCGCCGACTTGCCGCCTGAGCAATGGGCCGCTGGTCAGGTGGGATGACAGTGTATCGGTGCAGGCCGGTCAACTCCTGAGGCTCATAGCCTAAAAGCGCTGCGGCAGCTGGATTGACGAAGGTCATATGACCCGCTTCATCCGTTAGAATGATGCCCTCGGCCATGGACTGGACGATTTCGGCATTGAAGGCTGCCAGATGCCGGGCCTCTTGGAAGAGGCGGGCGTTCTGGATAGCCAGGCCAATCTGGTTGGCGACCGTCTGCAGGAGCACGGCGTTCTCCGGCATGTAGGCCGCGCGGCGGTAACTCTGGGCTTCCAGCAGCCCGACCACCTGTCCCTCCACAACCATGGGGACGTAGAGGGCAGAGAGGGCATACGGCTCCCCGCCGACGACGGTGGCTTTTCCTTCCTCGTAGGCCGGAGAAAGGTCGGAAATGAATTCCGGCTGGCCGGTGGCAATGGCCCGGCTCCGACCGGTGGCGGCATCGGGCACATGCGCCAGCGGCGGGAATTGACCTACGTCCAACTCCGCATCCCCTTCTGCCATAAACACAGCAGTAATCTGTTGTCGTTCGGCGTCAAAGAGAGAGATGCCGAAAACAGGGGCATCCACCAGCCTTCGGACCCCGTCCCGCGCCAGGCGGTAGATGGTGGGGAGGTCCAGCGTGCCTGCCAGCGCCTGCCCGATTTCGTTGACGATGGCCAGTTGCCGGGCCTGGCGCTTCGCCGCTTCCCGGGCGCGCGCGGTGGCAATGGCGGAGGCGGCCTGCTGGCCGAAAAGGGTCAGCAGGCGCATATCGTCTTCGGAGAACAGCGGTTGCTCCGGCTCGCGGGAGACGGTCAGCACGCCGATAGTCTCCTCATGCCAGAGGAGGGGAACAGCCGCCACTGCACCGATTTCCTGGGCATTGAAGAGCGGGCTGCGGCCCTCCCAGGTCCGGTAATCGTCCACCTTCAGCGGACGCCGCTCCTGGAAGGCGCGCCCGGAGAGGCCCTCTCCGGGCCGTATGCGGACACCCACGTTCCCGTGACCGCTTCCCTCGCCCAGAACCCACTCCAGTTCATCGGCGATGGGGTCATAGAATTGGATTCCGCCGCCCCGGGCGCGCAGGAGGGCCATGGCCCGCTGGAGAATGGCTTTCAGCAGTTCATCCAGAGAACCCGCTTCGGCCAAGCGAAGCGCATTGTCATGGAGGGCGCTCATCTCCTGCAATCGTCGGGAGAGTTCTCCGAAGAGGCGGGCGTTTTCCAGGGCGACGGCCAGTTGGTCGGCCAGCGCGCCCAGCGCTTCCAGCACAACCTGGTCAAAAGCATTCAGAGCGGTGGACTGGACATCCAGCACCCCCAGAAGCCGTTCGCCGTACTTCACCGGTACGGCCAGTTCGGAACGGGTGTGGGGAAGTCCTTCATAGTAGAGGTAACGGGGGTCCTGGCTGACGTCCGGGACCAGTAGCGGGCATCCGGTCTGGGCAACGGTGCCGATGATACCCTGTCCCGGTTCCATCCGGTAACCGATGGGGGGCCGACCGTCCTCGTACCCGCTGTACCCGGCAGCCAGGACCAGCCCGGCGTCGGTGAGCAGAAAGACGTTCGCATTGTAGGCGCCGGTCACGGCCTGCACCGAGCGGACGACTTCCTGCAGTAGCGTCTCCTGGTCCAGGAAGGCCGCCATCTGCCGGGCCGGTCGGACGATCGCCAGCAGGGCCGCGGACATCCGGCGGGACTGGTCTTCTATCTGCTGTCGCTCCGCCAGGTCCTCCAGCCAGCGCCGGACCCGGGCTTCGCCGTACATCGCATCCGTCAGGTTGCGGCGGGGGATGTAGTGATGGTTTTCGTATACCTGACCACCGAAGGCAACCAGGGGATGGGTCCAGAGCATGTCCAGGAGGACTTCCGGGCCGAATTGTCGCCGGTCGTACTGGCAGAGGCCGACGAAGGGGAGGTCGGGGAGAAATTCGCTGACCCGGACCTCATAGTGAGAGAGGAATTCGCTGCCGGGCATGCCGCGCAGGGCCCAGGTCATCTCGCCGGTGATGCGCAGGCCCGTGTAGCCGTCAGCCAGGGCCTGCTCGGTCTCTGCCCGCAGGAGGGCCAGCATATGGTCGGGATCAAAGCGGCTGTCCGGGAGGTAAGTCTCCTGGGCTATGCGGAAGACCAGTTGTCCGCGCGCGATGGCAGCCTCGCCGTTCACCCCACCGTCCTGGAGGTACTCCAGGATCGTCTCGGCGGAATGGGCATCGATGATGTATACTACCCGCTCACCACGCTCCAGGCCCTGGATGAGGAAGGGGGTAACCAGAGCGCGATGTTCCTCCTCGGTCTCGTAGAAGCCGCAGATGTGGGAGGTAGGGGGGAAGCGGTAGGTGAAGGACTCGGTTATCTGATTTCCGGTCATCGTGCCCCCATATTTGCGGACGGGATAGAGCCCGTCCAGCGGCCTCGGTTAGAAGGGCCGGGGATTTAGAATGCTCGCCTCATTATATCCCCTTGTAGGGTAAAAGCAAACGGGGGGCCGCATGGGGTTTCTCAACAATGTAACGCATGCTTGCTGTGCCAGAGGCTAAAAGCCTCCAGCTCAGATGCGAAGCCCCTTCGGAGGCTTTCAGATAGCCCGATAGGGCTTTGCAACTGAGCCCGCCGCTGGTGAGGTTTGAAAAATTAATCTGCACAGCGGGGGGTACGTTTGTGCCCTTCACCTCCCTTGATTCCTCCTCTCCCTCAACTTTGGCCTTTTTGCCCACGGTCTTCCCGCATGGGCCTCTGGCCGCTTCCCGGCCCAAAAGAAAG
>DAOTWK010000359.1:0-3632 GCA_034435815.1 Anaerolineae bacterium
CTGGCCCGTGACCGGCTGGGTGTCCGGCCCCTGTTCTATGTCCAACTCCCTGGTGGCCTGGCCTTCGCTTCGGAGATCAAGGCGCTGCTCCTGGTCCCCGGCGTGGAAGCCCGGTTGGACCCGTACGGGCTGGCGCAGGCGTTCACTTTCTGGGCTCCCCAGCCGCCCCGAACGGCCTTTGAGGGCATCTGGGAACTGCCACCCGGTCATTTTATGCAGGCATCCGGTGACGCGTTTGCCATCCATCGGTACTGGCGGTTGACCTTTCCCCGCGTGGGAGAGGAGATGCGGCTCTCCGAGGATGAGGCGGCGGAAGAACTGCGGGCTCTGCTGGCCGACGCGACTCGCCTACGGCTGCGCGCCGATGTTCCCGTCGGCAGTTACCTCAGCGGCGGGATAGATTCCACTCTGGTCGCTGCGCTGGCCCGGGCGCACATCCCCCACACCCTCTGCACCTTCTCCATCGCCTTTGAGGAGCGCGCGTTTGACGAGCGAGAGTACCAGGAAATAGCAACCGCCTTCCTGGGCACCGACCATCGGCGCACCGAATGCACCAACGCTGACATCGCGGCCGTCTTCCCCCAGGTTGTCTGGCACGCGGAGGCCCCCCTTCTCCGGACCGCGCCAGCCCCTCTCTACCTGCTCTCCCACCTGGTCCACGAGAGCGGCATCAAGGTTGTGTTGACGGGCGAGGGTGCCGATGAGTTTCTGGGCGGCTACAGTATCTTCCAGGAAGACAAAGTGCGGCGGTTCTGGGCCGCCAAACCCGATTCGGCGCTGCGTCCCCTCCTGCTCCGGCGCCTCCATCCCTACGTGAGTCACCTGGCCCGGACCGGCGATGCCCACCTGCGGGCCTTCTTCGGGAAGGACCTGCTGGCGGTGGGCCGGCCCGGCTATTCCCACTGGATTCGGTGGCAGAACACGTCCCGCCTCTGGGGGTTCTTCGCCCCTGAATTGCTTGGGGCACTGGACGGCTACGACCCCGTGGGGGAGTTTCTGGCTTCCCTGGACAGCGACCTGGGCGACTGGAGTTCTCTCGCACAGGCCCAGTACTTGGAAGTGACGACCTTTCTATCCCCCTACCTGCTCTCTTCCCAGGGCGACCGCGTGGCGATGGCCCACTCGGTGGAGGGACGATTCCCGTTCCTGGACCACCGGGTGGTGGAATTCTGCAGCCGTCTGCCGCCCCACTTTAAACTTAAGGGACTGCGGGAGAAGCACATCCTGCGGAAAAGCGCGGAGGGATTGGTCCCGCCCGCCGTCTGGCGACGACGAAAGCACCCATACCGGGCGCCCATCGCGCCCGCTTTTCTGGCCCACCCGCCAGACTATGTGGAGGCGCTGCTGGCGCCGGAGGCCATCCGCGCGGCGGGCATTTTTGCCCCCGACGCCGTTGTCCGCCTGGTCCGCAAACTGCAGTCCGGGGCACTCATCGGCGAACGGGAGGAGATGGCGCTGGTGGGCATCCTCTCCGTCCAGTTGCTCCACCACTTGTTCGTGGAGCACTTCCCACCCCGGCCGGTCCGGGAAGCCGACTCGGTACGCGTCTGCCACAAATAGGACGCGGATAAACGCGGATCAACGCGGATCAACGCGGATCAACGCGGATTTTTGGCTCTAATGGAGCGCACGATTCATCGGGCGCGGCGCGGGCCGCCGGGCCTGTTGCATGCAGGTTCACAGCGCGACCTCTCAGGAGGAATTATGAAATACTGCACCCGTTGCGTCCTGCCGGAGACCTTCCCCGGCATCCGATTTGACGAAGAGGGCGTCTGCCAGTACTGCCGGGAAACGCCGGGCTCGGGGAAACAGGCCACGCGGAAGGCCCGACTGCGCACCCGGTTTGAGGCCCTGGCGAGGGAACTCCGTCCCCGGCCCGGGTATCACGCCCTGATGGCCTGGAGCGGCGGCAAGGATAGCACCTACACCCTCTGGCTCCTGCGGGAGCACTACGGCCTGCGTGTCCTGGCCTTCACCCTGGATAACGGTTTCACATCCCCCGCGGCGCTGAAAAATGTGCGCGTGGCGGCGGAGAACCTGGGGGTGGACCACATCATCGTCAAGCCGCGCTTTGACCTGCTGCGGACCATTTTCGTCGCTTCTGCGCAGCAGGACGGCCTCTATCCGCCCCGCGCGCTGGAGCGGGCCAGCAGCGTCTGCAACTCCTGTATGGGCCTGGCGAAGGGCATTGGCTTGCGACTGGCCCTGGAGCAGGACATCCCTCTCCTGATTTACGGCTGGTCGCCCGGGCAGATTCCGCTGGCCTCAGCCCTCTTCCGGTTCACACCCTCCATACTCCGCACCTTCCTGCAGACGGCTATGCTCCCCCTACAGACCGTCGCCGGGGACGAGATTGCGCCCTATTTCCCGTCCGATTGGATGGTGCTTCGGGCTACCGACCTTCCCTACAGCGTCGCTCCGCTGGCTTTTCTGGACTACAGCGAGGAGGCTGTCCTGATTCACCTGCGCGCCCTGGGCTGGGAGCCCCCCACCGATACTGACCCTAACTCCACCAACTGCCTGTTGAACGCCTTCGCCAACCAAGTCCACATAGAGCGGATGGGTTACCACCCCTATGCGATGGAACTCGCTGGTCTGGTTCGGGAGGGGTACCTGAGCCGGGAAGAGGCACTGGCCCGGTTGGAAACACCCTCCGCGCCCGAGGTCGTCGCGGCCGTAAGGGCCAAACTGGGCCTGCCCCCTCAGCCCTGAACGGACCACGAAATACGCGGTACGGAACAGCCACACGGAACACGCCCGATGAGAATCCTCTACGTCACCCCCTATGTCCCTTCCCGCATCCGTACCCGGCCCTACCACCTCATCCGGGAACTGGTGCGACAGGGACACGGGATAACCTTATTGACGGCAGCGACATCGGAGCAGGAAGCACAGGATGCGAAGGGACTGTGCGACTGGGGCATCCGGGTGGAGGTTTTCCGGGTCCCTCGTTCCCGTTCTCTGGGGAACTGCTTGTTGGCACTCCCCACCCGGGAGCCTCTGCAGGCTGTCTACGCCTACTACCCGGCGATGGAGCGGCGGCTGGCGGAACTGGCCCGGAGCGGGGAGTTTGACCGGGTCCACATAGAGCACCTGCGCGCTGCTCGGCTGGTGCGCGCCGTACAGGGAATCCCGACCGTCTACGACTCGGTGGATTGCATCTCCCTGCTCTTTGAGCAGACCCTGCAGCGGACCCCGCGCTGGACTTCCCGAATGCTGGCCGCGCTGGACCTGGCCCGTACCCGCCGCTACGAGGCCCATCTGCTGACCCGCTACGACCGGGTTGTGGTAACGTCCCGGCGGGACAAAGAGGCGCTGGAATCCCTGGCCCGGCAGTACCTGCCCCGTTCGGCCCGTCCGGCGCCGGTCACGGTGGTGACCAACGGGGTGGACCTGGAGCACTTCCGTTCCCGGTCCATTCCCCGGGACCGCCACACAGTGGTCTTTACCGGCAAGATGAGTTACCACGCCAATGTGGCCGGAGCGCTCTATTTCGCGCGCAAAGTGCTTCCCCTCATCTGGGCCCAAAACCCGGAGGTCCGGTTCTGGGTGGTGGGCAAGGACCCGCCGGAGGTGGTCCTGCGCCTGGCCCGCGACCCGCGCATCGTCGTCACCGGCACCGTGGAGGACCT
>DAOTWK010000360.1:0-8163 GCA_034435815.1 Anaerolineae bacterium
TGCCTGGCACGTATGCTTGTGGGGTTGGGGCATCTGTGTTATATTACCTTCGGGAGGCGGCTTATGACTCTCTTTGAGCACTTTGGTCAGAAACGGACGCGCGCAGAGGCCCCGCTGGCAGCCCGGATGCGCCCGCGTACCCTGGAGGAGTTTATCGGGCAGGAGCACATCCTGGGTGAGGGGCGCCTGCTGCGCCGCGCCATTGAGACCGACCGCCTCTTCTCCTCCCTCATCTTCTGGGGCCCGCCCGGCACCGGCAAGACCTCGCTGGCAATGATTATCGCCAACACCACCCGCTCCCATTTTGAGACCCTCAGCGCAGTTATGGCTGGCGTGGCCGACATCCGGCGCGTCGTCCAGGAGGCAAAGGAGCGGCGCGGGATGTACGGGCGGCGAACCATCCTCCTGATTGACGAAATCCATCGCTTTAACCGCGCCCAGCAGGATGCCCTTCTCCCCCATGTGGAGGACGGGACCATCACTCTCATCGGCTCCACCACCGAGAACCCGTACTTTGAAGTGGTCGGTCCGCTCCTTTCCCGCTCCCGCGTCTTTCAGTTCAAGCCTCTCACCGACGACGAGGTCCGGCTGGTCATAGAGCGGGCGCTTTCGGACCCGGAGCGTGGCTACGGGCGTCGCGCCGTCCGCGTGGACCCGGAGGCAATGGCCCATCTGGTGCGCATCGCCGGCGGGGACGCCCGGGCTGCGCTGAACGCGCTGGAACTGGCCGTGGAGAGTACCCCGCCGGACGAGACCGGGGCTATCCATATCACCCTGGCGGTGGCGGAGGATTCCATCCAGCAGCGGGCGCTCCTATACGACCGGGCCGGGGACGAGCACTACGACACCATCTCCGCCTTCATCAAGTCGGTACGGGGCTCCGACCCGGACGCGGCGCTCTACTGGCTGGCGAAAATGGTCGCGGCGGGGGAAGACCCCCGCTTCATTCTCCGGCGGCTCTACATCCTGGCGGCGGAGGATGTGGGACTGGCGGACCCGCAGGCCGTCGTGGTGGTCAACGCCTGCGCGCAGGCCTTTGAGTGGGTGGGCCTGCCCGAAGGGCAGTACCACCTGGCCCTGGCGACCCTCTACCTGGCGACGGCGCCCAAATCCAACGCCGTCGGCGCCTACTGGCAGGCGCTGGCCCACATTGAAGAGCACGGCGCCGGTCCGGTGCCCCTCCATCTGCGGGATAAGTCCGACCTGTTCCACGGCTCTCTGCGCGAGCATTACCGGCAGACGATGGGCGAGCATGCCGGCTATCGCTACCCCCACGACTACCCCGAGGGCTGGGTAGAGCAGCAGTACCTCCCGGATGGAGTGGAGGGCAAATGGTTTCGCCCCAAAGGTCACGGGTACGAACGGGTCATTCTCCGCCGCCTGGAGAGAATCAGAAGGATGAGAGCATCGAAAGAATCAGCGAATTGCTGATTCGCTGATTCTTTTGTTCCCCTTTCCCAGCCTTGAGGAGGTCCAAATGACAGCAATCGTCGTTCCCACCCTCTACTTTGACCAGCCCGGGCCCCAGAACACGGACCGGACGCTGGAAGCGGCCCGCCAGCGGGCCGACGAACTGGGCATCCGGACGGTCCTCGTCGCCAGCACCACCGGAGAAACCGGCGCGAGGGCGGTGGAGGTGTTCCGGGGCTACGAGGTGGTGGTGGTCACCCATTCCACCGGCTTCCGGGCGCCGAACGATCAGGAACTGCTCCCCGAATACCGCGTGGCGATAGAAGCGGGTGGAGGGCGCATCCTCACCTGCCAGCACGCCTTCGGCGGCATCAACCGGGCCGTCCGCCGCAAACTGAACACTTACCTGACCGATGAGATCATCGCCTTCACCTTGCGAAACTTCGGGGAAGGGACGAAGGTCTGCATAGAGATTGCGCTGATGGCGGCGGATGCCGGCCTGGTCCGGGTGGGGGAGCCCTGCATCGCTATCGCCGGAACGGGCCGGGGGGCCGACACAGCCCTGGTCCTGAAACCCGCCAACGCCCAGGCCTTTTTTGACCTGCGGGTGATGGAGATCATTGCTAAACCCCGGCTGGGATAAGACGTGCCATAGAACGTGCCAGGCCCTTCCAAAAGTGCCTGGCACGCTGGCACGTCGGGATTTTCTTGACATCTCTCGCTAAAAATGGTAAAGTAATAGCAAAGGAACAATCTGCGAAGCGCAGGCCGCTGTAGTGCAGGCCGCCAGGCCTGTACCAATAGCGCAGACCGCCAGGCCTGCACACATCCCGGAGGTGAAGCGTTGACGTTTCAGGGCTTTGAGGAAATCCCCCACACCGCCGACGTCGCGCTGCGGGTGTGGGGCCAGGACCTGGCCGAACTCTTCACCAACGCCGCGCGCGGCTTGGCCTGGCTGATGGCCGACCCGGAGACCGTCTGCCCTGAAAAGGAGGTGGCGCTGGACCTGGACGCGCCGGACGCAGAGACCCTGCTGGTCACCTGGTTGGGGGAACTCATCTACCTGAACGAGCGGGACGGCGTGGTCTTCACCGAGTTTGACCTGGAAGAAGTCACACCGACCCATCTGCGAGGGACAGCCCGGGGCGGACGGGCGGGCGAGACCCGCCGCTTCGTCAAAGCCGCCACCTTCAGCGGCCTGACCATCCGCCCCACCGAGCGCGGATTGGAGACGACTATCACGTTTGATGTGTAAACCACAAAGGGTGCAAGGGATTCACAAAGGGTATGGTGCAAAACTTGCCGCAGAGGCACCAAGAGCACAAAGCCCCACGAGAGGCACTCTGCGTGCCATCCATCTCGGCCGTAAAAAGGTTCTTTTGGCGCCGCGGGCCACCGGGCCTATGAGGATGGGCTAACAGCCCAAATAGGACGGCGAAGGCCGCCCTCTCGGCCGAAGGCTCAGAGTGGTCAACTCCCATCGGCGCAACAAGGAGGTACGAATATGGTGGAGAAGAAAGACTTCCGTCGCGTGGACAAATTCATCTGGGAACTGCCAAAGGAGACCCGTCCAGATATGCGGGTCCCAGCCCGCATCTTTGCCAGCGCGGAGATGCTGGATTCCGCCTTTCGCGACCGGACGGTGGAGCAATTGGTCAACACGGCGACGCTGCCGGGCATCCTCAAGTACGCCCTGGCCATGCCCGACTTCCACGAGGGGTATGGCTTCCCCATCGGCGGCGTCGCGGCAATGGATGTGAAGACGGGAGTCATC
Source organism: Anaerolineae bacterium (assembly GCA_034435815.1). GTDB lineage: Bacteria > Chloroflexota > Anaerolineae > B4-G1 > DUEL01 > SpSt-77. Next base: position 3,185 of record DAOTWK010000360.1, read on the forward strand.
TCCCCTGGAGGGGTCGGCTACGACATCAACTGCGGCGTCCGCCTTTTGGCCTCCTACCTGGAGCCGGGGGAGTTGGCCCCCTACCTGCGGGACCTGACCAATGCCCTCTACCGGGCCTGCCCCAGCGGCGTGGGCGAGCCGGGCCGCATCCGCATCTCGGGCCGGGAACTGGACGAACTGGTGGTGGAAGGGGCAAAGTGGGCGCTTAAGCGGGGACAGGCGCGCCCGGAGGACTTGGCTCACACCGAGGAAGAGGGCACTCTCCCCGGCGCCGACCCCAGCAAGGTGAGCGCACGGGCCCGGGAGCGGGGCGGCGGACAGATCGGCTCCCTGGGCGCAGGCAACCACTTCCTGGAGATTGACGTCGTGGATGAAATCTACGATCCCGAGGTGGCCCGCGCCTTCGGCCTGCGGGAGAACCAGATTGTCGTCCAGATTCACTGTGGCTCCCGGGGCTTCGGCCACCAGATTTGCGATGACTACGTCAAAAGTCTCCAGACCGCCGTCCAGAAATACGGCATCACCATTCCCGACCGGGAACTGGTCTGCGCCCCGATAGATTCTCCGGAGGGCCAGGCCTACTACGGCGCGATGGCCTGCGCGGTCAACTACGCCTTCGTCAACCGCCAGGTGCTGGCTATGGGCGTCCGGGAGGCCTTCCGGGACGTCTTGCAGGGGAAGGTCCGGAACTGGGACCTCTATCAGGTCTACGACGTCGCCCATAACATCGCCAAGTTTGAGGAGCACGAGATAGACGGAAAGCGAGTGAGGGTCTGCGTCCACCGCAAGGGGGCCACGCGCGCCTTCGGCCCGGGCCGTCCGGAGGTCCCGAAGGCGTATCGGGACGTGGGCCAGCCCGTACTGGTCCCGGGCTCTATGGGCACCGAATCCTACGTCCTGGTGGGGACGGGCCGAGCGATGGAAATCGCCTTCGGCTCTACCTGCCACGGGGCCGGACGGGTGATGAGCCGCTCCCAGGCGCTGAAGAAAATCTGGGGCGCCGACCTGAAACGGGAACTGGAGGAGCAGGGCCTGGTTATCCGGGCCGGGAGCACGAAAGGGCTGGCGGAGGAGGCCCCGGCGGCCTACAAGAACGTCAGCCAGGTGGTGGAGGTGGTGCACGGCGCAGGGCTGGCCCGCAAAGTGGCCCGTCTGCGCCCTCTGGCGGTGATCAAAGGGTAACTATGGACACCATAGAGGTCTCCACCCAATCCCGCCAGGAATTCCGAGATATCACCCCGCAAGTCCAGGAGGTCATCCGGCGCAGCGGCGTACGGGAGGGGCTCTGCTATCTCTTCTGCCCCCATACCACCGCCGGCCTGACCCTGAACGAGAACTGGGACCCTACCGTCCGCCACGACATCGGGCTGGTGCTGGACGCGCTGGTGTCGGACCGACCCGACTTCCGGCATGCGGAGGGGAATGCCCCGGCCCATGTCAAAACCACGCTGGTTGGCAGTCAGTTGACCCTCTTCGTGAGCGAGGGGCGGCTGGTACTGGGTTCCTGGCAAGGGGTATTTCTGGCCGAATTTGACGGTCCCCGCCGCCGTCGGGTCCTGGTCAAAGTTGTCAACGTGCCGGGCACTTCCTAAGTGCCAGGCACGTCATGTGCCCTGCGCCCTGCGATATGCGATCTGCGCCCTGCGTCCTGCTCCTGGCCTTGCTCTTCTCCGCCTGCGCGGCCGTCACTCCAGCCCCGCCGGCCAGTGACCCGCTCTTGGGCCTGACGCCGGTTTCCACCCCGGCGCCCGCCTGCGAATTGCGGATTCTGTTGCCGGAGTGGCCCCAGGCGCTGAGCCCGTTGCAGGCCCGCTCCTGGTCGGCCCGCGCGCTCCAGGACCTCTTCCTGGTCGGTCTGTGGCGGGTGGATGACCGGCTGGAGGTCTCGCCCGAACTGGCGGCAGAACTCCCCACTCACGCAAACGGGGGTATCTCCGCCGATGGCCGCGTGCTGACCATCCACCTGCGGGAGAACCTGTTCTGGTCGGACGGCGTCCCTCTCACTGCTGATGACGTGGTCTTCACCCACGAGCAGGCCGCCGCGCAGGGGCTCTTTCCCCACGCGTCCTTTGTAGAGGATGTCGTCGCACTGGATAGCCGCACCGTCCGGGTGACCTTCACCCGCCCCTTTGCGCCCTGGCCGACGATGCTGTTTCCCTATATCCTGCCGCGCCACGCTTCCGACCGCCCAGGATGGGTGAGCAACGGCCCGTACATTTTCGCCGGGGAAGAGGGTGGAGCGCTGGTTTTCGTCGCCAATCCGTATTACTGGCGGGGCCAGCCCGCCGCCCAGCGGGTGCGGGTCTTCGCCCAGCCGGACGCTCAGGCCCGTCAGCAGGTGCTGGCCTTCGGCGATGCTGACTTCTCCCCCTTCCTGGTGCCGGACGGTTTGCCAGGACGGGAGCCGCCGGAGGGGATGCTCTTGCTCTCCTCCCCCTCTGGCTACGTGGAGACCCTGCTGTTCAACCTGGACCCGCGCCGGGGGCATCCGGCGTTGCAAGAGACAAGCGTGCGGGCCGCGCTGGCGACGGCGCTGGACCGGGGGGTGGTCTGTGCGGCGTTGATCGCCGGCCGGGCCGTTCCGGCCGAGAGCCTATACAGCGGGACCCGCTGGGAGAGCCCGGCCCCGTCCTCTGCTCCTTCCGTCCGGGAGGCCGCGCGGATGCTGGACGAGGTCGGCTGGCGGGATACGGACGGAGACGGCATCCGGGATCGGGCGGGCATCTCCGTGACCCTGCGCTACGCAGTTCCGCCAGGGCGAGAGGCCGCCCAAGCACGGGTGGCGCAAACGCTGCGGAACCTGGGCATCGGTGTGGAGACGCTTGTCCGAGAGCATCCGTGGGAGGAGCCGACGGCGTGGGACCTGGCCCAATGGGCGGGCCGGCCCTCCGGCTACCCGGACCCGGACGACGCCCGCTGGCTCTGTGCGGAGACGCAGCCGGGCGGCCAGAACCCCGCCGGGGTCTGCGATGCGGCGCTGGACGGGCTGCTGCTGGCCCAAGCCGCCGCGACGGACCCCGAGGAGCGCGCGGCCCTGCTGACAGAACTCCAGGAGACGGCCCGTCGGGAGGTCTGGTGGCTCCCCCTTTGCCGCTGGGAGGACCTCTGGCTGGTCCGCTCGGGCCTCTCTGGCCCGCGCCCCTGGCGGGGCGCCCCGTTCTGGAACATCGGAGATTGGCAATTTCTGAAGTAAATGGAGGGAACCATGCAACCACAGAGCAACGCGTTTCTGGAATGGCTGAACCGTTGGGAGGCGGAACTGCCCGCTGTTCCTCTGGAGTCCGTCGTTCGGGAGCCGTCCCGCACGGCAATCCTCTCGGTGGATCTAATCAAGGGCTTCTGTACCATTGGGCCCCTGGCCAGCCCGCGTGTGGCGGGCATTGTCCCCAACGTCGTGCGGCTGTTTGAACGGGCCTATGCTCTGGGCGTCCGTCATTTTCTCCTGACCCAGGACGCCCACGATTCCGACTCGGTGGAGTTCGGGGCCTTCCCGGCCCACTGCGTCGTCGGCACCCCCGAGAGCGAGACCGTAGACGAACTGCGGGCCCTTCCCTTCTCTGACCTGTTCGTGGTCATCCCGAAGAAGTCCATCAGTTCCAGCATCGGCACCGAGTTGGTCCCCTGGCTGGATAGCCACCCGGCGGTCAACACCTTCATCATCGTCGGCGACTGTACCGACCTGTGCGTCTATCAGGCGGCGATGTACTTGCGGCTGCGGGCAAACGTCCTGGGTCTGCGGGACTTCCGGGTCATCGTCCCTGCAGATAGCGTGCAGACCTACGACCTGCCGGTGGAGACCGCGCTTCAACTGGGCGCGCTGCCCCACGACGGTGACCTGCTCCACCGCCTCTTTCTCTACAGTATGGCCCTCAATGGCATAGAGGTCGTTGCCCGCCTGGCCTGATACCTTTCCTGCTTCACGTTTCACTGTCCAGGGAAGGAGTCCCATGACATCGCTTTCCGACCGAATTGCCCGGTGGCTTCGGGACTACCTGGAGGCCGCCGGAGCCGACGGCTTCGTCTTCGGGCTGAGCGGTGGTGTAGATTCGGCCACCACCGCCGCCCTAGCCGTGCGGGCCGTCGGCGCCGACCGGGTGCTGGCCGCACTGATGCCCTGTCACTCCCAGCCGGAGGACCTTCGCCTGGCCCGGCAGGTCGCCGAAACCTTCGGTCTCTCCACCATCACCGTAGACTTGACCCCTATCTACGATGCGCTGGTGGCGATTCTCCCTCCATCGGAGAACGCTCTGGCCCCGGCGAACATCAAACCCCGCCTGCGGATGATTACGTTGTACTACCTGGCCCAGTCCCGCAACTATCTGGTGCTGGGTTCGGGGAATAAATCAGAAATTGCTTGTGGGTACTACACCAAATACGGGGACGGCGGGGTGGACCTGCTCCCCCTGGGCGGCCTCTACAAGACCCAGGTGTGGGAACTGGCCCGGGAATTGGGGGTTCCGCAGGAAGTGATTGGCCGTCCCCCCACTGCCGGCCTCTGGCCCGGTCAGACCGACGAGGGGGAAATGGGCATCACCTACCGGGAACTGGACCGCATCCTGGCCGCGATGGAGGCCGGAGACCTCTCTGGCCTGGACCCGACGGCGGTGGCGAAGGTGCGCGGGATGATGGCCCGCTCCGAGCACAAACGCCGCATGCCGCCGATATTTGAGCCGTAAAAGGACGACCGGCGCCTGGGTCATCCAGGCGCCGGTCGTCTTTTGGCCCGGAAAAGGGGCCGCTCAGGCCAGCGCAATCTCCTTGCTGCTCTCCCAAAGTCCGTGGATATTGCAGTAGGAGACAGCGATGAGGGTGCCCGGTGCGTTCACCTGGGCTGAGAAGAGGGCCACCGGGTGGGTGTACGCCGGACCCTGGTTGGCGCCCTTCACCGACTCCCCGTGGGCGGAAAAATCGCACTTGCCGATTTCGTAGATGAACTTATCCCCTTCCGGCTGGAAGTAGAGGGCGATCCAGCGAATGTG
>DAOTWK010000361.1:0-10147 GCA_034435815.1 Anaerolineae bacterium
CGTGAGGAGTGAAACGTGAGGAGTGAAACGTGAAATGAGGATAACGGTGGATTCGGATGGACGGATGAGGCTACCGGAAGGGCTGCGGCGCCGCTATGGGTTGGAGGGCGGGGGAACGCTGTTGTTGCAGGAGACGGAAGCGGGCATCCTTCTCCACCCGCTCCGGCCCGACGTCCGCAAGGTCTATCTGGAAATCACTACCCGCTGCAACCTGGCTTGCCGGACCTGCGCCCGCAACGTCTGGGGGGAGCCGCTGGCGGATATGACCGACGTGACCTTTGAGCGGGTGCTGGCCGGTCTGCGGGAACTGCCCGACCTACGGGAGGTCTTCTTCGGCGGATACGGAGAGCCCTTCGCCCACCCCCACTTTCTGGACTACCTGGCAGCGGTGAAAGAACTGGGCGTCCGGGTGACCGTCAGCACCAATGGCACGCTGCTGGACGAGGAACGGGCGCAAGCACTGGTGGAAATCGGGGTGGACGTGCTGAGTGTCTCGGTGGATGGGGCCAGTCCGGAAATCTTCGCAGATGTGCGCTCAGGTGCTGACCTGCGGGCGTTGGTGGCGAGCGTGGAGGCCCTAAACCGCATCCGGCACGAACACAGCCGGGTGCTGCCCCGGATTCAACTGGAGTTCGTCGCTCTAAAGCGGAACGTCGCCGACCTGCCCATGCTCTCCCAACTGGCGTCGCGCCTGGAGGCCAACCGGGTCCTGGTCACCCACGTCCTGCCGCACACGCCGGAGATGGCCGAGGAGGCCCTGTACCGGCGGGATGAGACGCCCCCGCTGCCGCTGCCCCCCGGGTGGGCGCTGGAAAGCGGCGGGTGGCTGCTGTGGGGAATTGCGGAGTTGCCCCGGATGAACTGGGGGGCCGAGCGACGTTGTCGGTTCGTCACGGGCAAGGCGCTGGTGGTGGGGTGGGACGGCGGCATCAGCCCCTGCTACGCCCTCTCCCACACGTACCCCTACTACATCTTTGGCCGTCGCAAGAATGTGACTCGCTACACCTTCGGGAATATCCACCACCAGAGATTGGCGGACATCTGGACCTCAGACGAGTACGTCCGCTTCCGCGCGGAGGTGTGGCGATTCAACTTTCCCTCGTGCATGGACTGTCAACTTCGGGATAACTGCGACATCGCCGAAGCCAACGACGGCTGCTGGGGGTGGTGTCCGTCCTGCGCGGATTGTCTGTGGGCGCAGGATATCGTGCGGTGCCCATAAAGGTTGTGCGGCGGACGGCTTCGCCGCCCGCCGCAAAATCCCCTCTCATCCCCTCTCTCCTCTGGCCGAAGGCCAAAGGGAGAAGGGGGCAAAGGGAGGTGAGGGGGCAAAAGCGGTTCCCTGCCTGCCCGGAACAAGGGCGGTACAAAAACCTACACTTGTGAGCTTGGGCCCCCACCGCGCGGCGCGGGGAAGGAAAAGGTAGAGGGGGTTCGGGAGTGGCGGCTTCGCCGTTGCTCCCAAACCCCGCTATTTTTCCCCTTCCCCTCCCCAAAATGGGGAGGAGAAGGGGGCTGGGGGATGGGGAAGGGTAAACGCGCTGTCCGAAAGCAGGGGCGACGCATGCGTCGCCCCCTCCCCGGTACGATTTTCTGAGATTCAAACAGGGATGACTTTATAGGGCTCAACATATCTGTTGCATTTTTCCCTATTCTGGGGTTTAATATGGGCAGTCATATCCGCGACCCGGAGGCCTAGGAGGAAGGGGAGATGGCCACTGTGGGCATTCTGACCGACACCACCGCCAGCATTCCTCGGCCGCTGGCTGAGGAATTGGGGATAGAATTGGTGCCCTACTATATCCATCGCGGCCTGGAGACACTGCGGGACGGGGTGGACATAGATACTGATGGGCTGGCCCAGTACCTGGAGCGGGCAGATACCCTGCCGACCACGTCCAACCCCAGTCCGGGGGATTATCTGAGCGGGCTTCAACGGCTGGCCGAGCGGACGCGCGAAATCGTCGCCCTGACCATGACCTCTAAAGGGAGTGGGGCGTTTCAGTCCTGCCGGGCGGCGGTGGAGATTCTGAAAGAGCGGCTGCCCCGGCTGCAGGTGGAGGTCGTGGACACCCTGCAGGTCGCCATGGCCCATGGCTGGGCGGCGATAGAGGCTGCGCGCGCAGCCATCGCAGGACAGGGCCTGCGGGACGTCGTGGAGCGGGCCCGGGAGGTAGCCCGCCGGGCAATGATGATTCAAACCGCCGACACGCTCCGGTACCTGCACATGGGCGGCCGCATTGGGCGGGCACAGCACCTGGTGGGCACCCTCCTGAACATCAAACCGCTCATCGGCATGGAGGACGGCGTGATCACTGCTCTGGGGACGGCCCGCAGTCTCTCCAAAGCGTATGCCCGGATGGTGGAATTGATGGAGGAGCGGGTGGGAAAGAGGGCCCGCATCAAGGTGGCTTTCACCCATGTGGCGGCGCTGGACCGGATGCGGCAACTCCAGGAGCGAGTGCTGGAACAATTTGAGTGCGTGGAGGTCATCGTGACCAATCTCTCCCCCGCCCTGGCCGTCCATTCCGGTCCGGGAACGGTGGGGGTCTGCTTCTTCACTGCAGGGAGTCCGGGAAGCGGGTGAACGCAGTCTCTCCTCACCCCCGGACACAAAGGGGCAAAGACCTGTTGAGTCTCATAAAGTCGTGCCGGGCAAAAGTCCCCAAAAGTCGCACCGCTTTTGCCCTTCCGCAGAACCCCTCTCCCTGCTCCCCCTCACCGCCGCTGGCGCGGGGAGGGGGGATGAATGGGGGTTTGGGGGCGGCGGCCGGAGGCCGCCGTCCCTAAAGATACAGAGGGTAGAAGTTCCCTGCTTCCTCCTTTCCGCTCCCTGCTCCCTACTCAGAGTTCCTCCCCCTCCCCCCGCAGCAAGGCCCGGCCCCGTGCCAGAGTGTCCTCAGGGCGCAGGCTTTCAGCCTGCGCTACGCGGCGCGCCACCGACTCGTAGAAGGCCACATCGTAGGAACGGGTGCGCACCACCACCGGCATCGGCACCGCATGCCCCATAATCAGCGCCTGCTGACGGGTGTCCAGCCGGGCCAGCACCTCCCGCAACGGCGCCGCCCCGGCCACCCCGGAGAAGACGGCCCGAATATCCGCCTCGTCGTCCAGCAGACAGGTCACCCGGGTCCCAATCTGGCTCATCACCTCCGGGTCTATGCCGCTGGGCCGCTGGTCCACGATGAGCAGGGTCACGTTGTACTTGCGCAACTCGCGGGCGATGGTGCCGAAAATAGTGTGCTGGGCGACGGCCGGGTCCAAGAACTTGTGCGCCTCCTCCACCGTGATGACCAGCGGACGGGGCTCCTCGCCTCGCCCGCCCTGCGCCGCCTCCTTGCGGTGGACGTAATGCTCATGGATGCGGCGGGTGATGTAATTGGCCACCAGGATGTACGCCTCCAGGCTGTTTCCGTACCGACCGAACTCCAGAACGACGTTGACCCCCCGGTCCAGGTACTCCAGAATCCGGCGGACGGGGTCCTCCGGCACTTCCGCCCGCAGAAACCCGAACCGCCGGAAGAGGCCCAGTTTGCGCTGGATGGCTCCCAGCGTCCCGCCGTGCAGGGTCCCCTTCTCCAGCGCGTCCTGCAGTTCCTCCAGCGAGTCCTCTTCATCCAGCAGGCGGGCCAGCCAGCGGCTCCCCAGCCGACGGTGCAGGAAATAGAGCGCGCCTACCTGGACGTCGGTGAGGGCCAGCAGAGCGGAGAGGCCGTCCACGTCCTCCGGCGCAATCTGGTCGTAGCCGATGTAGACCGCCCCGTCGGTCTTGCTCCCCCGCCGCCGGGACGACTCCTCGTCCAGCGTGAAAACGGCGACCTCGCCGGTATCAAACAGTTGCCGCAAACCCTTGACCTCCCGCCGGGCCTCGTCCTGGCTTTTCCAGCCGTACTCGTTGTGCATGTCAAAAATCAGGGTGACGGCGACCCGGGCCTGGATGATGCCTGCCAGCAGGAGACGGGTCAGGAACGTCTTGCCGGTGCCCGTCTTCCCAAAGACGCCCGCCGACCGCTCCACGAACCGCTCCAGGTTGACGGTGACGGGCACCCCGGCCATGTCCAGCGGCTCCCCGATGACGAAGTAGCCGGGCTGCTGCTCCTGCCCGAAGACCAGCGCGACGTCCTCCGGCGACGCCTCGTACACCTCGGAGAAGTGCTCCGGGACGGTTTTGACCGGTTTGGGCTCTTCGGCGTCCGGCTCCAGCACCAGCATCGGCGCGACGTGAATGCGCCCGAAAACAGTGGTGCCCCGAACGGCCTGGGCAATGAACGGGTCGGAGACGTCCGGAGGCGTCTTCTCTATGAGCGGGTTGGTGGCGTCCAGCGCGACATCGTTGATGATAGAGAAGAACCGCCGGCCGGTGCGCCCGTGGATGACGACGTAGCGTCCCACCGCCAGCCCCTCAATGACCGTCTGCGGGTCCAGTTTCACCTCCAGCCCTTTGGAGAGACTGCCCCCCACCACGATGCCCAGCCGACGGCCTGCGCCACGCGGTGGGCGAGGAAACCAGCGATCCAATTCTTCGGCCATACGTCACTCCTCCCGTAGAACAGGGGACAAGGATGCAGGTTCCTCTGTACCCTTGCATCCTTTCACCGGATTTCCGTGCGCTGTTCTACCAACGCCAGCAATCGGCCCACCGGATCTACCGCCGGGTCCAGATGGAGGGTGATAGTCTCCTGCGGACAGGCCGCTGCGCAGCGCCCGCAGCCCTGGCAGTTCTGGCGGACTGACGCCCGCCCGTTCTCCACCCGAATGGCATCGGCCGGGCAGACCTCCGCGCAGCGCCGACAGCCCACACAATCCGGCCCAACAAGCACCGAGAGACCCGGGAGACGGCGCACCGTCTCCTGGAAAACCGGCGGGCCGTAGCGAAGGATTTGGCGCACCGAACAGCAGCAGTCGCAGCAGAAGCAGACTGCCAGCATGCGGCGGTACGGGATGCCCAGCATCCAGGCGTCAAAGGCGGAGTGGACGATTTGAGGCATCAATCCGGCATCCAAGGCCCGCCGAATATGCGCCAGCGCCCTGTCTGTGTCGGCCGAGTGCCCCAATTCCGGGTGAATCTCTGCCGCCCCGTCGCCCAGAAACAGGCACCCGATATCGCGCGGGCAGGTGGGCCGGTTCTCCGCCCGTCGGCAGAGGCATTCGTTCATGATGAAGCGTGCGCTGGCCCCCTCTACCAGTGGCGCCAGCACGACGTACGGCAGGACCACCCTCTCCGTCGCCTGTACCACCTCTCCAACGGGCAGGACGACGGTCTCGTTGTCTTCCGGACGGAAGAAGGGCCGGAGCCAGCCGCCGACAACGGGCCAGCGGCCCATTCGGCTCAACATTTTGCCCAAGGGCCAGATGCGGATGAGCAGGGAGAGGATGTAAGGCGAACGTCCCATCGTTCCAAAACTGTTGTTGAGCCGTGAAAACCACCGGAACGTGAAGTTATAATTCCTTCGCGTCTTCGCGTCTTCGTGGTTGAATCTGAACAGATGTTCCCAGCATCCGCCGCATCTGGAGGAGGCGGCGGAGGGGGCGGAATCCGGCATCCCTAAAGAGCATCTCCAGACGCATCCGCACCCCCGGCAGTGCGGTGACTGTCTCCCAGAGGGGACGGCGGGCCAGGAAAGCCAGCGCCGTCGCGACCAGCGGTCCGCCGAGTTCGTCCATGTGCTCCGGCCGGACCAGGACTTCCACTTCATGCCAGCGGCCGGAGCGGTATGAGGTCAGGCGCAGCGCCCCCGGTGGGGACGAAGCGTGCCCCGTCCCTCCCGGCCCGTCTCCCAGCACCCACCAGTCCTCGCGGCGGCCCTCCAGCCAGGCAGAGAGTCGGGCCTCCCACCCGGCCCGATAGATGGACGGGCGGATTTCCAGCACCTCCTGGTGGGTCCGGGTCAGCCCTTCGCGGGCCAGGTAGTAGAGGTCGCTGCTTTCGGCTGCGCGCGCTCGCCGCAGCGGCAGGGACGGCGGCGGGACGGGGGGCCAGGGCTGGCCTTCCGGGCGGGCCATTTCCAGCGATGCCCCGACGGTCTCAAAGCCCAGCCTCTCGTAGAGGCGGCGGGCCACCGGGTTGTCCTCTCGGACCTCCAACCCCACCCACACGCCGCCCCGCGCAGCGATGTCTTCCAACGCGGCCTCCACTAATGCCCGACCGATCGCGCGCCCCTGCCACTGAGGGTGGACAGCGACGTTGCCAATCATCCAGCCGCCCGCCGTGGCGGCCCGCCGGAAGGAGATGTTGCCCACCACCCGCCCATCCTCCACCCAGACGAACCCCGGTGACTCCTGATCCAGGCCTATACCCCAGAGCAGGAATCCCAGCGTACCCCAGCGGGCGATGCGCTGCATCCGGCGCAGCGTCTGGCGGGCCCAGGGCCCCAGTTCCCCAGAGAACGCCTGGCTCATCAGGTCCGCCACTGGTCCCAGATGGCGCAGCGGATGGAAGGGCACCAGCCCCTGTTCAACCCGGCGGAGGGCTGCGGTGGTCATCTCGTATGGCGTGCTCCGGAATTCCGTGCCTATTCCGGCGCTTCCGTGGGAGCGGGAGATGCCTGTATTGCCTCTGCCTCCGCGCCAGACTCCACTGGGCGCGGTCGCATCCGCTCCAGGTCGCCGCGGGGCACCTTCACCAGATGGCGGCAGCGGGGACATTCCACACCGTAGTGGCTCTCGCCCTTTTCAACCAGTTGGTCCAGCGCTGCCACGACCTGGCCCACGGAGAGAGAAAACATATGGCCGCATCGCTGACAGCGAACGCCTCGCATATTCCCCTCCCAAGGTTTGGAAAATCGGATACAGATTGACGCGGGTGAGCGTGGATTTTATCAGCAGTAACCCTCATTATAACTGAACTGGGAGGGAAGACAAATAACGTCATTGGAACATGAACCATCCTGTAGGCCGTAACCTACTTATCAGAAGGCCCTGCGGTTGTCTACTATAAGAATTGACAGGTTTTTCGGCAGAAGAAACAAAAAACCGCATAGCCTGCGGAGGGGCCATGCGGTTTCGGGTTTCGTCGGAAGAGGATCGGGTTTAATAGCGTCGCCGCTCTCGGCGCCGTTCTCCTCGCGGCTCCCGGGCTTCCTGCGGGCGCGCTTCGGCTACCCGAATGGACCGCCCGTCCACCATCCGACCATTCAACTGGTTGATGGCGTTCTGAGCCGCCTGGTAATCAGCCATCTCCACGAAGCCGAAGCCCCGGGATTGCCCGGTCATCCGGTCCGTGACGATGCTCACCGAGACGACCTCTCCCACGCTCCGAAAAAGATCAGATAGCGTGGCTTCGGTCGTGACGTAACTGAGATTTCCGACATACAGCCTGGTAGACATCTCTCCTCCTGCGGCCTCAGGGCCGCTGAGCGCATCGGCCTAAAGGACGCGCACCTGAGTGGCGTGCAGTCCCTTCGGGCCTTTCTCTACGGCGAATTCCACCCGCTGGCCTTCGCGCAACGTGCGGAATCCATCCCCCTGGATGGCGGTGTAGTGGACGAAAACGTCCTCACCGTTATCCTGAGAGATGAAGCCGTATCCCTTGGCATCGTTGAACCATTTTACGGTTCCGGTCACTTTACTGCTCACGTCTTCTACCTCCTTCTGATTGTGAAACGGACAGATGCATGACGAAGGGTCCGGCCCATACAAAAAGACCACCCGGCCTCCGCAAGCCTGGGTGGTCTTTCCAGACAGAACCAGAACTTACTTCGCCCTGCGCTTTAGAGTATACCACGATTCTAAAAAAAGTCAAATGTTTGCTGGGGTGTGCGTGCGATTGCTATTCCTCTTCACCTTCAGCGGCAACGTTCATTGCCGTGTCCGTTCCTCCTCAACTGCCTGCCGAACTTGTTCTTCCTTCACCGGCCCGAAGAACCTCGGCTTCCCGTTGATGAAGATGCCGTCCGCAATCCCGTACTGAGCGATGACATCCCGACCGGCAGGCACTTCCCGAACCCTCACCCGTTCCCCAAATTCCCGGGCCACTTGCCGAATCGCCAGCACTGCCGACGCGCCAACCGGACAGAAGTGAGAGCCGATGATGAGAACCTCCACCTCTGCTCCAACCTCCTGGGGGATGTGGGTCGGAATGGGCCTGACCGTCACCGAGGGCTGGCTCAGCGGGTAGTACATCAACTTCCCCCCGTCCTCCCGAATGACCTGGAAGCCCCGGTTAAGGAAGTGCCGGTAGTGCATGTAGCCCTCGTACTCCGTTCCGTCCACCAGGATGCCTTTGTAGCCCTGGGAGCGCAAGAAACCCAACAATTCCTGGAAAAGCAGGTGCATCCCTCCCTTCCCCCGGTGGGAGTACTGAACCCAGTCGCAGTAGATATACGCAACCCCGTCTTCTATCTCGTAGGGGACCAGTGCCTGACTGCCAGGGGCCCAGTAGATGTGGCCGATGACGGTGCCCTCCTCGTCTTCCAGGTGGAACCCCTCAATGTGGCGGCCCAGATTTTCGGCGAACCAGGCCCTGGAAAGAGGAAGGCCGTCGGCCCAAAAGGGGATAGGGCTTTCCGTTGCACAAGGGTAGGTCTGCTGGATGTCCTGGGGTGTCTGCACGCGCCGGACCCTCATATCACACCTCTCGTCGGCATACTACGCGGGCCGGAAACATCTGGCTGTGTTGCGCCAGATGAATCTTGCGCTACGCGTTCCCTCTGCTCACCCCTCCGGCAACAGGTCATCCGGGTCTATCCCGCAGAGACGGCGCGCCAGCGCTTTCTTCCCCTCCAGGTCCGCGTAGCGCTGGATGACGATGCGCTGGGTCTGCGGGGAGCCTGCCCCGTGCATGGACTCCACCAGATACCCCACCGCCAGGGAGCCCATCGTCATCGCCTCTATCAGCCGCAGCATGCGCTGGCGATGCTCCGGCGGGAAGGGAGATGCCGGGGCCAGGTACTTGCGACACCACGGCTCCACCTCCGGCAGAAGGAAGTCGGCATCGGAGGGCATCGTCCCCAGCAGCCCCCCGGCGATATCCTGCGCCAGACGGGCCATCTCGTACGGAAACCGAGTCACATTCTGCTTGCAGACGTTCGCCAGAAGGACGTTCACCAGATAATTTCCCGCTGCCGTCCGGACGCCTTCGGCGGAACAGGCGATGCCGCAGGCGTAGAGGGTCTCGTTCAGGTGGACCATCTCGGTCAGTTTCTCCCGGATGTGGCTGGCATTCGCCACCCCCTGGTATTCCGCCACCGCTGCCGCCGCGCCGATGAGGACATCCCCGTTTCCCACCTTACAGCCCCCGTAGGACTGTCGGTGGTATGCGGCGAATCGCTCCACCAGCATCCCGGCGAACTCCGTCTCCCCGCACATAAAGACCCGTTCCCAGGGGACGAAGGTGTCGTTGAAGATGATGATGCCCTCCTGCCCGCCATAGTGGATGTTGCCCCTGTCCACCGGGCTCCGCTCCAGTTTGCGCGTGTCCGAGGACTGGCGGCCATAAATATAGATAAGCGTGGGGTCATCAGCAGGGACAGCGAAGCAGACGGCGTAGTCCGCATCCTCCGGCTTTAAGGCCAGCGTGGGCATCACCAGAATCTGGTGAGAGTTCAGCAGCCCCGTCTGGTGGACTTTGGCCCCCCGGACGACGATGCCGTCCGCCCGGCGATCCACGACGTGGACGTAGAGGTCGGGGTCAGTCTGAGCGGAGGGGCCCAGGGCGCGGTTCCCTTTGGGGTCCGTCATCGCCCCGTCTACCGTCCAGTCCTTCTCCTCCCATTCCAGGACAAACCGGCGGAAGCGCTCGTGGTAAGGGGTGCCGTACTTCTGGTCTATCTCATACGTGGTGCTCCAGACGGCATTCAGCGCGTCCAATCCGACGCAGCGCTGGAAGCAGGTGCCGGTCAACTGCCCCAGGAGCCGCTGCATCTTCACCTTTTTGACCAGGTCCTCCGGGCTCTGGTGAAGGTGGACGAAGCGGTTGATCGGGCGCCCCGTCAGCGCCGAGGTGGCGGTGGTCAGGTCTTGATACTCGGGGATTTCCGCCAGGCGGTAGGTCATAGCGCAGGCGTTGACGGAGGGACGAATGATGGGGTGGTCCACCGGGTTCTCCACCCGTTCCCCGAAGAGGTAAATGGTACGCGGCCCCAGTTGCCGCAGGCTCTCTATGTATTCCTCGGCTGTCATCATTGGTACCCTCCTCTTCGCATTCACC
>DAOTWK010000362.1:0-2378 GCA_034435815.1 Anaerolineae bacterium
AGGGGACGCGCGTCGTGCCCGATTTCAACCCGCTCCTGCTACTCACCTCGCCCGATTACGGCCTGGCCTATTGCCTCCTGACGCCGGTGTTCCTGTTTCTGCTCATCCTGGCCTGGCCGCAGGTAGACAGGTTTGCCTTTCGGGTGACGGCCTTCAACGGGCTGCTCTATGGCTTGTTCAACCTGAACCACTGGGCCGTCCCGGAGCGGATGTGGCTGGGGGTGATGCACCTGCCGCTGCTGGTCATCTCCATCGTGGCCCTGGTGCTGGCGCACGCTGGGCGTGGGAGGTAAGAGACGTGCCAGGCACCTTTAGGGTGCCTGGCACGTCTTCAACTCCGTCTCGCCGAACCTATATCCGCACCCAGACCAGCGGGTGGTCCGGGGCAGGATTTCCGACCACCCATCCTGCCCCACGCAGAACGTAGCGCATCAGCCAGGAAGTCAGCAGGTTCAGGCGGGGAAACGACTGGAGATGAACCGCCTGGGTCTTTCGGGTCTCCAGTGCCCGGCGCAGGTCCTGGGCGGAGGTGCCGGGGAACTGGGTGGCGCCGCTGCCAATCATCCAGACCATATGCGCATCGCTGGAGCCGACCTGGGCGACGGGCAAGGAGTCCGTCAGCGCCTGCGCTACGGCGTTGCTCCGGGTGTGCAGCAACCCTGCGTTGAGGACCTCTACCCCCACCAGGACTCGGGCCAGGTCGGGATGGGCCAGTGCGCGGCGGATGGTCTGAGGGCGCAGGCTGTTCACCCCTCGCGCAGCGGGATGCGCAGCAACGGCACATCCTCCCTGGTCGGCGACCCGCCAGAGCGTCTCCTCCAGCGACAACCCCTTCGGAATGTCCCTCTGGATGAATAGAGCCAGCAGGTGACCATCCGCAGTGCTAATTTCGCTCCCGGGGATGACGTCCACCTGATAGGCCGGAGCCAGTTCCAGGGCTTCTAACCCACCCCGAACCTCGTTGTGGTCGGTGACGGCAACCACATTTAGACCAATTTCTACGGCCCGCTTCAGGACCGCTTTGACGTCGCAAGTTCCGTCCCAACTGTAGATAGTATGGATGTGCAAATCCGCCAGGCCCATACTGTATGTACTCCTTGTTTTTTTCTGTATCCTGTCCCGAATTTATCACATCTGTGTTATATTGCGTTGAACGGCATGTTATGAATTCGTTAGCGAGGGTGTGGGAGGCACACCATCACGCAGGGCGCTCAGAAACTTGTGTGGCGCATTGACTCAGGCAACCATCACCTCTGATCTGAAAGCGGGGGGGGCGGGCCTCTCAGCCCGCCCCCGCCTTTGTTTCCCGCCCCTCACCAGAACGGTAGAGCGGAGGCCCCATCAGGCAATGGGATTCTGGTAAAGTTATCAGAGAACGGCTTGACAGGGGGGTGGGAGTGTGTTAAGATGAAATTGCTCCAGGTCGGCCAGGCGGTCGCGCTCCGCGTATGGCGCGGGGTGAGGAAAGTCCGGGCTCCGCAGGGCACGGTGCTGGGTAACACCCAGGCGGGGTAACCCGACGGATAGGGCCACAGAGACATACCGCCAGGTTGGATCTGGTACACCGGTATTGGTTCTTAGGGGCACGTACTCGTTCAGCCACCCAAGTACCCACCTACCCAATGCCAGCCTACCGACCTGGTAAGGGTGAAAAGGTGGTGTAAGAGACCACCGGCGTCCGGGGTGACCCGGGCGGCCAGGCAACCCCCACCGGGAGCAAGGCCAAGCAGGGGCGACGTGGGGGCAGGGACTGTCCCTGCTCCTACACGGGGCGGCCCGTCCCGTCCGAGTCCCGGGTAGGCCGCATGAGGCGGCGGGCAACCGCCGTCCCAGAGAGATGACCGCCCCCGACAGAACCCGGCTTATCGGCCGGCCTGGAGCCTATGACAAGGAGAGCCCTGGTCCGCTACGACGGGCCAGGGCTCTCCTCTCCTGCGATGCCACGGCAACCGGTCCCCTCAACCGGCCGGGCCCGGCGGGATAGACCACACCGCTTCCACGACCGGACCCCCAGCGAGAGGCGCGGGCCGTATCTCCTGCATTCAGGTCCAGGCTCCCCTATATGTCCAGAGCCACTCCCCAGGCTACCGATTTCTCCTCGCAGGAAGAGAGGAAGGTTTATGCTTCCTTCAACCCCGTCATTGCCACGCTGCGGATGAAATACCGCTGGAAGAGGAAGAAGATAATGATGATCGGCAAACTGTTGAAAATGGATCCTGCCAGGACGATGGAATAGAGGGTGTAGTACTCCCCCTTGAACCACTGCAGGCCGATGGGGAGAGTGAAATTCTCTGGAGAGCGCAGGACGATGAGCGGCCACATAAAGGAGTTCCAGGTCCCCTGAAAGGTGAAGAGGGCCAGCGTGAGGAGCGCCGTCT
>DAOTWK010000363.1:0-9005 GCA_034435815.1 Anaerolineae bacterium
CCCTCGCCGAGATGAGGGTCTGTGAGAGAGTTTGGGGAGTGGTTACCCGTCCCGCTTCAGTTTCCCCGTCCGCTTGGCGTATTTCTCGGCCTGGTGGAAAACCGCCAGCCCCAGTGGGATGGAGACGATGCCCGCCAACAATGCCGGCCAGAGATAGGGCCAGAGAGACGCCGTGGACGCGCCGCGCAGAATGGCCGCCCGCATCCCTTCCAGCACAAAGGTCGCGGGGGAGACCCGCGCCAGTGGCTGTATCCAGGCCGGAAGCACCTCCACCGGGTAGTAGATGCCGGAAATGAGCAGGAAAACGGCCTGCAGGACGTTGGTCATCTGTGCGCCTCGCTCTGGGAACAGCAATGGCAACACCGATGCGACGATCCCCAGTCCGATGAAGGAAAGACTCCCAGAGAGAAGCACCACCGTCGCCCCCCAGAGATTGGCCCCGCTCAGATCCAGGTGGAAGAAGAGCACCACCACCCCCAGGATGACCAGCGTGAAGAGCAGGCTGTAGGCCACGGCGAAGGCCGTCTGCCCCATCATGTGGGTGAGCCGGGTGATGGGAGCCATCAGGGTGTACTCTATCGTCCCTTCCCACCGCTCCCAGGCAATCATCTCGCTGATGTTGTCAAAGATAATGGCCAGGAAGCGCCAGACCATGGTCCCGATGAGCAGGTAGAGGATGAGGTAATTGGTGTCCACCTGCACGCCGGAGATGGCCTCCATGCCGGCGCCGATGTAGGTGATGGAAAGGGTATTGGCGATGGAGTAGGCCAGCCAGACCACCTCCCATCCCCAGTAGCGACGCACGAGATGGAAATTGCGCTCCACGAACGCGTAGGAAGCGCGAAAAGTTCGGACGAGTTGATTCCCTTTCATGGTTAGAGTTCCATACGCCAGAAAGTCAAATCGGTCTGGAATTCCAGGTTCAGGGCAGATGCCAGTGCCCCGCCCTCCGGCTCCTCCAGAAGGAGGTCCACATAGGCAAAGCCCATACGGGCCGCCAGGGTCTGCAGAGTCTCCACCGCTGGGCGCAGGTCGGCCCCGGAGGGCGCCCAGACGAAGCCGTCGGCCTGAGTGGGGGCCAGGGGTTGCGCCCGCAAGCCCAGCCAGAATGTCCCCTCGCCCGGCATACGGGCCTGCCAGCGCCCCCCGGGCAGGCGGGCCAGTTCCGGGAAGAGCCGCTCGCCCAGTTCGGGCCAAGTCCAGATATGACGACCCGTCTGGTAACGGCCCACCCGCAGCGCCAGCCCCTGAACGGCGGAGTAGGGGGCATCGTCGGCCTGGCGGAGGTCTGCGGGGAGGGGAGCCTCCTGCGCCAGAGCCTGCCACTCCCGTAGCCACAGCCAGGGTTCAAACCCCACCCGGCGGTAAAACGGCTCTGCCTCCCGCTCCGGCTGCGTCGTGAGCGCTGCGCACCCCCGTTCATGTGCCAGTTCCACGCCCGCTTCCACCAGCGCCCGCCCCACTCCCTGCCCCAGATGGGCCGCGTGGACAAAGAGCAGGGAAAGGTGAAGGACATGCCCATACGGGGGCGGTTCGTTGTCCTCTACAAACTCCGCCTCGCCCACCACCTCGTTCCCCCGCAGGGCGACCAGGGCCAGATGGCCCGCTCCCAGCCAGCGTCGGAGGTACGCCGCGCAGGTCTCCGCGTTCATCCACGGGCCGCCATGGAGCCAGTGCTCGTAGGGAGAGAGCGCGTCGTATGCCACCACTTCCCCCTTCCCGCCCCGCCGCCAGACCTGGATGTGGCTGCAGTGGACGGCGGTGATGGCAGCCGCGTCCTCGGGCGTCGCCGGACGGATGGTCAAACCGTTCATTCTTCCTCCTCCACCCGCAACTTTTTACCCGTCAGTTCCATGAAGACGTCTTCCAGCGTCACATCGTGACCGTTGGCCTTCCCCACGCGCGCTTTCAACGCGCCGGGAGTGTCCAGGGCAACGATACGCCCGTCGTCTATGATGGCGATCCGGTCGCAGAGGACGTCCGCTTCCTGCATGTCGTGAGTGGTCAGCAGAATGGTGGCGTCGTGGTAATCTCGCAGTTCCCGCACGAATGCCTGGACCTCCCGCTTGGACCGGGGGTCCAGCCCGGTGGTCGGCTCGTCCAGCAGGAGCAGGACCGGCTGGGTGAGGAAGGCGCGGGCAATGGCGACCTTCTGCTGCATCCCCCGGCTCATCTCCTCCATCGGTTGGAAGACCTCATCCCGCTTCAGGCCCAGCCGGGTGAGGATGTGGAGGGCGCGCTCCCGGGCCTGACGGCCGTCCAGCCCGTAGAGGCGGGCGCCATAGAGGAGATTCTCCATCGCCGAGAGTCTCTTGAAGAAGGACGCCTCCACCGAGACGCGGTTGATGAGCCGCCGGACGGCCATCTCCTCCCGCACGACGTCGTGGCCGAAGACGGTGATCTGGCCGGAGTCGGGCAGGAGGAGGGTGGCGATGAGCCGCACCAGCGTGGACTTGCCGGAGCCGTTGGGGCCCAGGATGCCGAAAATCTCCCCTCGTTCCACTTGAAAACTGACGTGGTCCACGGCGACAACGGTGGAAGGGGCCGCGTCCTCCCGTTTCCGCAGGTGGAAGAACCCGTTATGTTTGCGAAACCGTTTGGTGACTTCGGATACAACGACGGCGGTGCGAATATTCTCGTACATCTCTGCTTCTCCTCCAGGATATGAGCCGCAGAAACACACGATTCTGTGGCTATCCCTGTAGACAGCGAGGCCGTGGGGAAGCCCCCCGGCCTCGCACGATGGGGAAACAAAAAGGCCGTGGGCTCCCGCAGGCGCCCACGGCCTTAAGTATTATTTCAATTATCAGCCAGGTGGCGCACTGCGGCAAGGCATATGGGCAACCCCGCTCAGCATGGGAAACCCGATCATCCTGGGAATCATCGCAATGCCCATCTGGCCTGCTCCTCAATAACAATAAGTTTAATGCATATTCTATCTCCATTTGGGGAATTGTCAAGTTGAGCACTCCGGAGATGAGTTGGGGAAACAGGGGATCTTCGCACCCTTGACGGAATGCCGCCGGTCTGGTAAACTCCTTTCAGGGAAATGAAAGCACCATCCAGGCCCGGTCATTCCCTTTCCCCGGCTCCGAGAAAAGCAGGGGGCCTCCTATCGGGATTTTCTCCTCTTGCCCGGGCCTCCCTGATGGTCGCCGCTCTCTTTGCCCTGGATAAAGTCCTCGCTTTCGCACGGGCAGTGATTGTGGCCCGGCAATTTCGCTTCTCCCCCGAACTGGATGCTTTCAACGCCGCCAACAATCTGCCCGACATGCTCTTCGCTCTCATCTCCGGCGGGGCATTAGCGATGGCCTTTATCCCACTGATGACGCGGGCCCTGACCCTCCAGGGTCGGACCCAGGCCTGGAGTCTGTTCTCCCGGGTGATGAACCTGGCCTTTTTGGTCACGGCTTCCCTGGCAGTGCTGATTGCCCTGTTCGCCGAACCCATCGTCCGTGCCGAAATCGGTATTGCGCCTGGGTTCGGCCGCCCACAACAGCGGCTGGTGGCAGAACTGATGCGGCTCCATCTGATCGCAACGGTCATTTTCTCCATCAGTGGATTGGTGGCAGCCGGACTCCAGGCCCATCAACATTTTCTGTTGCCAGCCCTGGCCCCTACCCTTTACAACGTGGGGCAGATTTTCGGCGCCCTGATCCTGGCCCCCGAAGAGGGTTATACTCTGGGCCCACTGACGCTGCCGCACCTTGGGCTGGGGGTGCGAGGACTGGTGTTCGGAGTCATCCTGGGAGCGATGTTCCACCTGGCAATACAGATTCCCGGCCTGATCCGCTACCGGTTCCAGTGGACACCCATCTTAGACATCCGTTCCCCAGAGATGCGCGACGTCTTCCGGGTCATCGGCCCCCGTCTGGCAACGATGTTTTTCATTCAATTGATATTTATTGCCCGCGACAACCTCGCTTCCCGGCTGAGCCAGACGGGTGCTGTTTCCTTCCTGACGTATGGCTGGATGATTATGCAGGTTCCGGAGACGGTTCTGGGCACGGCGATCGCGGTGGCCCTGCTCCCCACTCTCTCCCGACACGCCGCTTATGCCGATTGGGATGCCTTCGGAGCCACCACGGAAAAGGTCCTGCGCCTGATGAGTGCTCTGACCCTCCCGATCGCTTTCATTGGGGCCGTTGGACTGGAACCCCTTGTTCGGGCCGTCTTCGGTCTGGATGGGGCAGGCGGCGCGACCCTCGCCTGGACCACCCGGGCTTTTTTGCTGGCGCTGCCTGGCTACGCGATTCAGGAGGTGATGGCCCGTTCCTTTTACGCCCGGAAAGAGGCCCTCATCCCCTTGTTCGGCGTGATTGTTCGCCTGATCGTGTACCTGACCATCGGGATCAGCGCGCTGGTGTTTTTCCGGTCCTTTGGCGCCCCGGCGATTGCCCTGGCTGATCTGGCCCTCTCGGCCGAGGCACTGCTCATGCTGATCTGGCTCAACAGACGGCTGGCCCGGCGTATCCGCATCCGCAGTTCTTTGCTCAAGGGACTGGGGGTCGCACTCCTGGCTGGGACTCTTTCCTACGTTTTGATAAGGATAATACCCGGGCCTGCAGTGTTGACCTCTCTATCCGGGATGGGGATTGCCGGACTTCTGGCGTTGGGATTCATCTGGAAGGAGATTCGCCTCTTGCGAACGCTTTGAAAGAGGCGTTGTGGAGCGAAGCCTCAAGAGAACAGGGAAAAATGGCTCATCGGCAAAGGCGAGGTTGGTTGCTCCTGGGGTTGATCCTGATAACTGCCCTGGTAGCAGGAGGGATGGCCTGGTACCATCCCTCTCTGCACTGGCGGGTCAGGGTCACGATTGTCCGGGTTCAGCGGGCCCTTTTCCCGCTGCCTGTCCTCCTGCCAACTCCTCTCCCGTCCCCCCTCCGTCCCTCACCTTCTCCGACCTGGACGCCTCCGGCTACTCCCTCACCCACGCCGGAAATCCGGCCCACTCCTACTCCATCGCCCACCCCCACACCCTGCCCGACCCCCACACCGACCCTGCCCCTCTCGGTTACCTTACAGGGACTCGTGCATCAGCATCAGACGTTCAATAACTGCGGCCCTGCCACTCTGACTATCGCGTTGAGTTACTTCGGGCGGCCAGAGCGACAGAACGATGCCCGTGCTGCCCTCCGACCGGGCCCCGTAGATGACAAGAACATTTCGCCGGAAGAGATGGTAGCATGGGTGCGCTCCCTCGGTCTGGAGGCCTGGATCGGTGTTGGCGGGGACGCCGTTCGGTTGAAGCGGTTGATCGCCGCCGGCTTCCCGGTGGTGGTGGAACAGGCAGTGGAGGACTTTCGGGAGGAAGGCTGGCTCGGACACTACGTGGTGATCAGCGGTTACGACGATACCCGAAGCGTGTGGATAACCCAGGATTCCCTGCGCGGCGCCGATCGGCCGGTGGGTTATGAGGAACTGGACCAAATGTGGCGCCACTTCAATCGGCTCTATCTGGTCATCTATCTCCCGGAGCAATCGGAACAGGTCATCGCGATCCTGGGGGAGGATTGGGACCGGTCGGCGATGTACGCCAGAGCGCTCTCCACGGCTCAGGCGGAGGCGGCCGCTGATCCCAGCGATGCCTTTGCTTTTTTCAATATGGGTACCAATCTGGTGGCGCTGGGGCGGTATGAGGAAGCGGCGGCCGCTTTTGACCAGGCGCGTCATCTTGGCCTGCCCCGCCGGATTCTCTGGTATCAGTTTGGCCCTTATGAGGCCTATTACCAGGTCGGCCGCTACGATGACATCATCCAGTTGGCCGATGCACTCCTGAAAACCACTTCAGGGGTAGAGGAATCGCTATACTGGCGTGGCAGAGCCTACGAGGCCATCGGAGAAGCGGAGAAGGCCCGCAAGGATTGGGAAAAGGCATTGCGGTGGAACCCCAATTTTGCCCTGGCCCGGGAAGCGCTGGCAAGGCTTCCATAGGAGCATCTATCAGGTGACGGCCACTTTCAGGATGACGGTCACTGGAACTGGAAAATGGCGTGTCACCCTTCCCGGTAGTGACAGCCCCGGCTCTGGCGGTTGTGGTAGGCGGCCTCTGCGACCAGAAGCGCTGCCTGCACCGCGTGGCGCAACCCCACCAGTCCATCGCTCAACCGGCTGGTCCGGTAGAAGTCGTCTATCTCTTCCTTCAGATGGCGGAGGTCCCGAAGAGAGCGCGTGAGCCGCCGCTCCGAGCGAACCAGCCCCACGTAGTTCCACATCGTGTGCTGGATAGCCCGCAGGTCGCGCCAGATGAGGGCCGGATCCGCCTCTTCCACCCCCGTCTCCTCCCAGGGTGGGACCTCCTCCGGGGAGACAACGGGCAGAGGCCCCCGCGCGATGATGTCCCGCGCCGCGCGCTGGCCCCAGACCAGCCCCTCCAGAAGCGACGTGGAGGCCAGCCGGTTGGCCCCGTGCACCCCGGTGCAGGCCACCTCCCCAACGGCATAGAGGTTTCGGATCGTCGTCCGACCCCACTCGTCAGTCCAGACGCCGCCGCAGAAGTAGTGGGCTGCCGGGACAACTGGGATGGGCTGGGCGGTGATGTCCAGCCCCAGCGACCGGCAACGGTCGTAGATGGTGGGGAAGCGCTCCCGAATCCGCTCCGGCGGAAGGGCAGAGGCGATGTCCAGCAAGATGTAGGGGTAGCCGTTGGCGACCATTTCGTGGTGGATGGCCCGCGCGACCACGTCCCGGGGCGCCAAGTCGCCCCACTCCGGGGCGTACTTTTGCATAAACGGGCGGCCGTCCGGGGTGAGCAACCGTCCTCCCTCTCCCCGCACCGCCTCGGAGATGAGGAATCCCTCCGCCCCGGGGAGGGCCAGGACGGTGGGGTGGAACTGGACGTATTCGGCGTTGATGACCCGCGCGCCAGCCCGGTAGGCCATGGCCAGACCGTCGCCGCGGGCCCCCTCCGGATTGGTGGTGTACCGGTAGATGCGGCCCAGGCCGCCCGTCGCCAGCACCGTCGCTCCGGCCAGATACCGGTGCACCTGTCCAGTGGCGCGATCCAGCACGTACGCGCCATGACAGGTGATGGGGTCATAGACTGTGAGGGAGTTGCGGGCATGGTGGGGGAAGGTGATGAGGTCCACCGCCGTGGCGTTGGTCACCAGGCGGATGTTGGGGTACTGGCGCAGCGCGGCGATCAGCGCTCCGATGATCGCCTGCCCCGTAGCATCGCCGACGTGGAGGATGCGGGGGCGGGAGTGGGCTCCCTCCAGGCCATAGGCCAGATGCCCGTCAGGCTCCCGATCAAAGGGGACGCCCAGTTCCCGAATCAGCAACTCCTCCACCAATCGGGGCCCCTCTTCCGCCAGAATGTGGACGGCGGCGGGGAGACTCAGGCCGGCCCCGGCGGCCAGGATGTCCTGGGCCAGGAGGTCAGGGCTATCGTTTTCTCCTCGGGCGACGATGCCGCCCTGGGCGTAGCGGGTGTTGCTCTCTTCGGGGTCCGCCGCGCGGGTGATGACGGTGACCTGCCGCTGACGCGCCCGCGCCAGGGCCAGCGCGGCCGTCGCCCCAGCAACGCCGCAGCCGATAATCAGGACGTCAGTCTCTACCGGTTCGGTCATAAACCCTCCTCATTCCCAGCAGAAACCCTGAGGGGCTAAAAATGGCCCGGCGGTGCTCCTATAGTATACCACGTTATACCCCGCAAGCAACGTTTTTCCTGCCTGGGGGCTTCTGAACAGTTTGACAAACAACGGGATGTATAATAAGATGTGGGGCGATTCTCAAGGATGGGTGGCGCCTATGACCCCTGATCTGTTTTCCTCCCGCATCTCTTCTCGCACCGCGCGGATTGCGGTTGTCGGACTGGGATACGTGGGGCTACCGCTGGTGGTGGCCTTCGCCCGGGCCGGATTCCCGGTCACTGGCGTGGACGTGGATGAAGGGAAAGTCGCTGCGCTGAACGCAGGCCGCAGTTACATCGGCGACGTCGCCGACGAGGACCTGCGGCCGCATGTGGCGTCGGGCTGCCTCTGGGCCACGACGGACTACGACGCGCTGCGGGAGGCGGACGCCATCTTCATCTGCGTCCCCACCCCCTACGACGCCCAGCGCGCACCGGACCTCTCCTTTATCCGCGCGGCGGCTGAGGGAATCCGTCCCCGCCTGCGCCCCGGCCAACTGGTTGTCCTGCAATCCACCACCTACCCCGGCACCACCGAGGAGGTCGTCCAGCCCATCCTGGAGGCGGGCGGCTTGCGGGCGGGTGTGGATTTCTATCTGGCCTTCTCCCCGGAGCGAATAGACCCGGGCAACAAACAGTGGTCGGCCTATAACACCCCGAAGGTAGTGGGGGGCGTGGACCCGGAGTCCACCCGTCTGGCCTGTGAACTCCTGGGCCAGATGGGCGCCCCTGTCCATCCCGTCTCCTCTCCCCGCGCTGCGGAGATGAGCAAACTCCTGGAGAACATCTTTCGCGCCGTTAACATCGCGCTGGTCAATGAACTGGCTCTCCTGGCGGAGCGGATGGGGATTGACTTCTGGGAGGTCATAGAGGCAGCGAAGACCAAACCCTTCGGGTTTATGCCCTTCTATCCGGGGGCAGGAGTTGGGGGGCACTGCATCCCCGTTGACCCCTACTACCTCTCCTGGAAAGCCCGGGAATATGACTTCTATACCAAATTCATAGAATTAGCGGCAGAAGTGAACCAGGCCATGCCCTACCACGCGGTGGACCTGGCGGCGGAGGCTCTCTCCCAGGACGGGCTTCCCCTAAAGGGCGCGCGGGTGCTGGTGCTGGGCGTGGCCTTCAAACCGGACGTGGACGACCCCCGCAACTCCCCCGCGGAGCGGGTGATAGAACTCCTGCTGGCGCGGGGGGCGGCGGTCCGCTATCACGACCCCTACATCCCCCGCTTCACCGTCGGTGGGAACGTCTTCTACCGGCCCAACTGCACGCTGGAATCCGTCCCGCTGACCGACGAGGAACTGGCAGCCGCTGACTGCGTCGTCATCGTGACCGGACACCGGTCGGTGGACTACACGCGAGTGGTCCGGGC
>DAOTWK010000364.1:0-3974 GCA_034435815.1 Anaerolineae bacterium
TGGAAACCCTTTATCTCCCCTCTGGCAACGCCTCTTCCAGTTGTCGGCGTACAGCGGCGGGCATCGCTTTTGCGGCGCCGGGGCCCCGCAGCCAGTCCTTGAACTTGCGCGCCAGCATGGCGGGAACCGGCGGGTTTTTGACTTCCAGTTTGACATTCGGGTGGGTGAACAGAACCACCCCCCGCATTGGGACCGAGATGTCGGGCAGAATCTTGCCCAGGTAGCGGGCCATCCGCCGCAGTTCGTACTCCACATCCGCTTCCGGCACTCCCAGCCCTTCCTGCCCGGCCAGCGAGCGCAGGAATTTGAACCGTTGCCGCCACTTCCAGCGGCCGTTTTCATAGGTCACTTCCCCGGGGATGGAGCGGACTACCAGCACCGTCAGGCCGTCCGGCCCCAGAAGGACATGGGGGGAGGGAAGGACGTGCTGATAGAGAATATAGCGGTTATCCAGCCCCTTCAGCGCTTCCCGGACGCTCCGGTAGTGGGCGCGCGGTCCCTCAAACCGCTCGGCGTAGTACCCGCCGACAATGGAGAGCCCCACGCCGATCATCAGTGCCAGCCACATCCCCAGCGGAATGAGGGCCGACTCGCGCGTCCAGAAGATGGAGAGAATGAACGATACCAGCAGAACCAGAAGTCCGGCGATACTGGCGTAGCGCCCGATGAAGGCGCGGCGGCGGATGTATTTTTCGTCCGCAATAATGCGCATCAGTCCTCCTGATCCGTGGTTTCTACCCCTCCCAGGCCCGGAGAATCAGACAGGCGTTCTGTCCCCCCAGGCCGAAGGAGTTGGAGAGCACCGCCCGCACCCGGGCCCGGCGGGCCTGCCCGGGGACGTAATCCAGGTCGCACTCCGGATCCGGCTCCTCCAGGTTGACGGTTGGATGGATGATCTGGTCCCGCAGGGTCATCACGCAGACCACGGCCTCTATGGCTCCCGACCCGCCCATTGCGTGGCCGGTCATAGACTTGGTGGCGCTGATCGGAACCCGGTAGGCATGGGGGCCGAAAACCCCTTTAATGGCCCGTGTTTCCACGACGTCGTTGAGGGGGGTCGCCGTGCCGTGGGCGTTGATGTAATCCACTTCTTCTGGGCGTATCCCCGCGTCCGCCAGCGCCCAGCGCATCGCCCGCATCGCTCCCTGCCCCTCTGGGTCCGGCTGGGCCACGTGGAACCCGTCCGACGATGAAGCCCAGCCCAGCACCTCCGCCAGGATCGGCGCGCCGCGCGCCCGCGCGTGCTCCAGACTTTCCAGGACCAGGATGCCCGCCCCTTCCGCCAGCACAAACCCGTCCCGCTGCGCGTCAAAGGGGCGGCTGGCCCGCTGGGGCTCGTCGTTGCGGGTGGAGATGGCCCGCATGGCCGCGAAGCCCGCGATGGCGACCTCATGGACAAACCCTTCCACTCCTCCAGCGACCACCACATCGGCGGCGCCGCGCCGGATGACCTCCGCCCCCTCCCCCACCGCCTGGGTTCCAGCCGCGCACGCGGTGACAGGGGTCAGAATCGGCCCCAGCGCCTGTGCCCACTCGCTGATATGATGGGAGGGCATATTCGCCAACGAGGCCGTGATGGCGAACGGGCTGACCCGCTCCCAGCCCCGCTCCCAGAGCACGCGCGTCTGGGCGAAGGCCCATTCCAGACCCCCGATACCGGTGCCGACCACCACTCCGGCCCGTTCTCCCAGCGGTGGGGTCAGTCCTGCCATTGTCAGCGCTTCCTGGGCCGCTGCCAGGGCCAGTTGAGAGGCACGGGACACACGCCGCGCTTCTTTAAAGGGCATGTAGCGGGCCGGATCAAAACCCTTGACTTCCCCGGCGATGCGCACCGGCAGGTGAGAAGGGTCAAACTGGGTGATGGGGCCGATGCCGGAGCGGCCCGCCAGCAATCCCTGCCAGGTCTCCTCAGCAGTCAGTCCCAGCGGAGTGACCGCGCCCACGCCGGTGACGACGACCCGGGGACGGCTCATTCCTCCTCCTCGGAGACGGCCTGGGCGGCCCCCGCGCGCACCGCCTCCAGGACGTTGCCCATGATAGCCCGCCGGGCCTGCCCGATGGCGTTCTTCACCGCTTTGGCGTTGGAGCGCCCGTGCCCGATGATGACCACTCCGTTCACCCCCATCAGGAGCGCACCCCCATATTCGGCGTAGTCCAGCCGTTTCGCTACTCGCCGCAGGGAGGGTGCCAACAGCGCCAACCCGGGCAACATCGCCACCAGTCCCGGCAGCAGCAGCACCAGCGCGACTTTGTTCAGCGGGCCCCCGGTCAACTCCCGCCGCAGGAAACGGAAGAGGAACGACGCGATGGCCTCTGTCGTCTTCAACATCACGTTGCCGGTGAAGCCGTCGGTGAGGACCACATCGGCGGCGCCCCGGGTGACCTCTTTCGGCTCTACGTTGCCCACGAAGTTGAGGCCGCTTCGGGCCAGCAGGGCATATGTATCCCGCACCAGCATGTTCCCCTTATCCGGCTCTTCACCGTTGGAGACCAGTCCCACCCGGGGATTGGGGACCCCCCAGACCCGCTCCACGTAGGCGATGCCCATTCGGGCAAACTGCAGGAGATATTCTGGCTTGCAATCGGCCGTGGCGCCGTTATCCAGGAGGAGGACAGGGTTCGGGGCGACCGGGTAAATTGTGGCCAGGGCGGGCCGTTTGATGCCGCGAATGCGACCCAGGTCAAAAATGGCGGAGGCCAGAACAGCGGCAGTATTTCCGGCGGAGACGAAGGCGTCGGCTTGGCCGTCCCGGACCATCCGCATCCCCACACGGATAGAAGCGTCCCGTTTCCGCTTTACTGCGTCGGTATGTTCGTGCATATCAATGACTTCGGGGGCGTGGACGACGGTGATGGGAAGGCCCGTGGCGTCATGCTTTGCCAGTTCGGCCCGCACCATCTCCTCGGGGCCGACCAGGATGATTTCGTCGCCCCATTCCCGCGCCGCCATAACCCCCCCGGCGACATCCGGCCCCGGCCGGCCATCGGAGCCCATCGCGTCCAGAACGATACGCATATTCATTCCTCCTAATGAGGTATAGGGGGTTTAGGGGGGCGGTGTCCAGAAGCCGCCGCTCCCCCAAACCCCTCTTTCTCCTTCTCCCCCGTTGCGGGAAGGAGAAGGGGTTGGGGGATGAGGAGGGGGAATCGCCGCCTACTGTGACGCACGGCGATTCAGGTTGCCCATAGCGTGAGTTACGAAACGCTACCCCGCCGCCCTTCGTGGCTATCGTGAGTCTAATTATACGATGATACTTCCAAACTCGCCATTTGACAAGTAGGGAAAGTCAACTTATACTTCAGGGAGCGAGAGCGTGGGGTAGGGAGTATGGGAGTCAGGCGTAGCGTTTTCTGCATCTGGTTTCTCCTGATGTTGGGGTTTTTCCTTTTGCCAGGGAGGGCAGGAGCGCAGGATATGCCCGCCAGTGCGGCGTCAGACCTCCTGGCAAAGGAGGACGCACGTCTGTTTTCCCCGTCCATCCCCGGCACCGGGGTCAGCGATATGGTCTGTACACCAGGGCGGCTCTGGCGTTGGCGATCGGCCTGTCCGGAATACGGCCCCGGCGCCACAGCCTTCCGAGTCGCCCATATCCGTCTTCCCAATCCTCTCCCCCAACTGCCGATGGTGGAACTGAAGCCCGACCCCAAGGAGGAGGTGGTTCCGTACACCTATGCCTTTATCCGACGTCTCCCGCTGGAAATCTATCGCCATCCGATGGAGGCCGCGCTGGGCCTGCCGCCGGTGCGGGTTCTCTACTCCGGACGGCAGTGGGTGAGCGTGATGGGCCGGGTGGAATACGAAGGACAAGCGTGGATTCAGATTAACCCCAACGAATTCGTCCCCGCCGATGCGCTGGCCTTCGGGCGTCCCTCTCGCTTTCAGGGGATCTATCTCTCCGGGCAGCCCGAGTACCCCTTTGGCTGGATCAACCGCCCCGTGCGCCCCTCCCGTGTCCCCCAGGGACCGCCCGACC
>DAOTWK010000365.1:0-4214 GCA_034435815.1 Anaerolineae bacterium
CCGCCGCCGGCGCGGCCGCTACACCTGGCTGGTCGTCTCCGCCTGCATCCTGGTCGGCGCCCTGCCCTGGATGCTGACCATCCTTCTTCCCACCCTGGACGCTCCCATCGCCGCCGCGTCCCTCACCGGCATCGCCTGGCCCCTCCTCTGGGGCATCGTCTACCTGGTGGGTGCCATCGGCGCCGCCGTTGCCCGGCTGCGGGTATGACCACAGACGACAGACCACCGGCCACTGTTAATCGTTGATTTTTATTGTTAATTCTCCTGCGTCTCTGTGCTTTTGTGTCTCTGTGTGAGACCATGCTTTCCGAACTCCATATCCGCGACTTTGCCATCATAGACGAACTCCACCTCTCCCTTCCCTCCGGCTTCATCGTCCTGACCGGAGAAACGGGAGCGGGAAAATCCATCATCATTGATGCAGTCGGCCTGGTGCTGGGCGGCCGCGCCGACCCCACCGTCGTGCGCGCCGGCGCCGACCGGGCCCTGGTGGAGGCCGTCTTCCGCCTGGACCCGGCCCATCAGGCCGCCCTACGCCCTCTCCTGGAGCGGGAAGGTCTGGAAAGCGACGAGCCCGACCTCCTCATCCTCTCGCGCGAGGTGCGGGCCGAAGGCCGCAGCATCTGCCGTGTCAATGGTCGGGCGGTGACCCTGGCCCTCCTGCGGGAGGTCGCTGAGGGACTGGTAGACGTCCACGGCCAGAGTGAGCATCTCTCCCTCCTGCGGGTACGGGAACACATCTGCCTCCTGGACCGCTTCGCCGGCCTGGAGGATGCCCGGGCTGGCATAGCCGACCTGGTGGCCCGGGTGCGGGCCGTCCGGCGGGAGCGGGCCGGCCTGGAACAGGACGAACAGGAGCGGGCCCGCCGCATAGACCTCCTCCAGTACCAGATTGCGGAGATTGAGGCCGCCGCCCTCCGCCCCGGCGAGGAGGAGGAACTGGCCGAGGAACGGATACGGCTGGCCAACGCCGAACAACTCTCCTTCCTCCTGGCCGACGCGCTGCGGGCGCTGGACGAGGGCGGTGAAGAGGGCCGTCCCGCCACTGACCTCCTGGGCCACGCCCTGCGGGCCCTGGAGGGACTGGCCCGCATAGACGGCACTCTGGCCTCTCGCCTCCAGGAGGCGGAGGAACTTCTTTACCGCCTCCAGGACCTGGCCGACAGCCTGCGGGAATACCGCCACCGCGTGGAATTCAATCCCCGTCGACTGGCCGAAGTGGAGGAGCGGCTGGACCTCATCCGCCGCTTGAAGCGCAAATACGGTTCCACGGTCGCCGAAGTGCTGGAATATGCCCGCCGAGCGGCGGCGGAACTGGAGACCATCACCCACAGCGAAGAGCGCATCGCCGAACTGGCGGCTCAGGAGGCGCAACTCCTGGACCAATTGGCCCGCGCTGCCCTGGACCTCTCCGCCCGCCGTCGGGAGGCCGCCCGAAGGCTGGCCCAGGCTATTGAGGCGGAACTCCAAGACCTGCGCATGGCCGGCGCCCGCTTTGCTGTGGATTTCCGCTGGACGGCCGACCCGGAGGGCGTCCCGCTGACCCCTGAAGACGTCGCGGCGGCGGGCATAGACGCGGGCGATTTCCCCCTCCCGGCCCGCGTCGGTTTTGACGCCACGGGCATAGACCGGGTGGAGTTTCTCGTCTCTCCCAACCCGGGTGAACCGCTGAAGCCCTTGACTAAAATCGCCTCCGGCGGCGAGACCTCGCGGCTGATGCTGGCCCTGAAGGCCGTTCTCTCTCGCGTGGATGAGACCCCGACGCTCATCTTTGACGAGATTGACCAGGGCATCGGCGGACGGGTGGGCGCGACGGTGGGCGAAAAACTCTGGCGGCTGACGGTCGCCGGAACGAATGGCGGGATTGCCCATCAGGTCCTCTGCGTTACCCACCTCCCGCAACTGGCCGGCTTCGGCGATGCCCACCTGCGGGTGGAGAAAATCCCCCTGGAGGGCCGCACCGTCACCCGGGTGACCGTCCTGGAGGGACCGGCGCGGGTGGAAGAACTGGCCCAAATGTTAGGCGCCAGCGGCGAATCAGCCCATCGGAGCGCAGAGGAGATACTGGAAGAGGCGGGAAGCAGGAAGTTGGGAGTTGGCAGTCGGTAGCTGTCGCGCGAGATGAATGCGGTAGATTCATCGGGATGACCGGAGTACCTGGCCCAGCCCCAATGTCGGGCCTTTCGCCCTGTACCGATAGCCTCATCCTGGCCGTTGCCCGCATAGACGATGCCCCGTTGTGGACCCAGGACAAACATTTCCAGGGATTGGCGGGGGTCAGGTATATCGTCAAATAGAAAAAACCTCCATACGGAATACGCAACACGGAGTATGCCTATGCCCCAACCTTTTGACCTCATCCTCACCGGCGGCCTGCTGGTG
Organism: Anaerolineae bacterium; assembly: GCA_034435815.1. Taxonomy (GTDB): domain Bacteria; phylum Chloroflexota; class Anaerolineae; order B4-G1; family DUEL01; genus SpSt-77. The sequence goes on from DAOTWK010000365.1 coordinate 2,383, forward strand.
ACCGGCCATGGCATCCAGCGGGCCGATATAGGCGTGCGCGGCGAAACCGTCGCCGCCGTCGTCCCGGACTTGCGGGACCACCCTGCCCGCGAAGTGATAGATGTCAGCGGCAAATACGTCCTTCCCGGTGCCATTGATGTCCACGTCCATCCCGTCTATGAGGATGATGTGGAGGCCTGCTCCCGCGTGGCGGCTTACGGCGGCATTACCACCCTCTTCCACTTCGCCTACGCCCGTACCGGCGAGAGCCTCTTTGAGCAGGTCCGGCGGATGCTGGAGGACGGTCAGGCCCGTTCCCGGCTGGATTTCGGCCTTCATGGCGGCCTCTTTGAGGCCCCGCGCCAGGTCCCCGAAATCCCCCGGGTCATGGAACTGGGCGTCCGTACCTTCAAATTCTTCCTGGCCTACGTCAAGCAGAAATGGTACACTGACGACTACCACCTCCTCTGGGCGATGCACATCCTGGCCGAACGGGGCGGTATGGCAATGGTCCATGCCGAAAACGGCGGCGGGATTGACTACCTGGAGGACCGCTACTGGGAGGAACTGGGCGGGCCCGATGCGGCGCACTTCTTCAACATCTCCCACCCTTCCGCGCTGGAAGAGGAGGCCATTTTTCGGGCCATCTGCATGGCCGAAGTGGCGAATTGCCCCCTCTATGTTGTCCATGTGACCTCCGCGCGGGCCCTGCGGCCCATCCGGCGGGCCCGGGCGGAGGGGCAGCGGGTTTTCGCCGAGACCTGCGCGCAGTACCTGACGCTGACCCAGGACCTTCTGCGAACGCGCGGCGCGCTGGCTAAAATCGGTCCGCCGTTGCGCACTGATGCCGACCGGGAGGCCCTCTGGCAGGCCCTGGCCGACGGCACCCTCTCCGTCGTCTCTTCCGACCATGCCCCCAAGCGCAAAGAGCCCTTTGGCGACTTTCGGGAGCAGCCCTATGGGTCGCCGGGCCTGGAAACGCTGCTGGTCGTCACCCATGATGAAGGCGTCAACCGGGGGCTCATCTCCCTGGTACGGCTGGTCCAGGTCCTGGCGGAGAACCCGGCCCGCATCTTCGGCCTCTACCCGAAGAAGGGAACAATCGCCGCAGGGTCAGATGCCGACATTGTCGTCTTTGACCCCCGGCGGGAGGTGACCATTCGGGCGGAGACAATGCACTCGGGGGCCGGATACACCCTCTACGAAGGCCGGACCGTCCTGGGCTGGCCCGTGATGTCCTTCCAGAGGGGGCATCGGGTGCTCTGGGAGGGGGAGGTAGTGGCCGAACCGGGTTCCGGGCGCTTCCTGCCCCTGCTGGAACAACCTCCGGCGGCGCCTCTCTAATAACACGTGCCCGGCACTTCCCCCAGTGCCGGGCACGTTCTCCGTTACCCCAGCCAATCCCGAACCGCCGCCAGAATCTCCTCCGGCGGCGTCTGGGCGGCGTCAAACCAGCGGATGCGCGGGTCGCTCAGGCGGAACCAGTTGTACTGGTGACGGATGAACCGCCGGGTATCCCGCCGAATCTGCGCCAGCACCTCTTCCAGCGTCGCCTGACCCTCAAAGTACGGGCGGAACTGCCGGTAGTTGAGGGCCGACATCGCTGGGAGGTCCCAGCCGTATCCGGCCTCCAGCAGCCTCCGGATTTCCTCCACCAGCCCGGCCCGGACCATCTTCTCCAGCCGCGCGTCGGCGCGGGCATAGAGGGCCGACCGCTCCATCGTCAACCCGATCTGCAAGGTGTCGTATGGCGGGGGGGTGCGACCGGGACCGGTCGGACCAGCGCGCAGGGCGACCTCCAGCGCCCGGACAACCCGGCGGGGGTTGCGGGGGTCCACCCGGGCGGCGGCCTG
>DAOTWK010000366.1:0-1680 GCA_034435815.1 Anaerolineae bacterium
AACCAGAGATAGATGTTGACGGCAGTGGCATAGCGCCCGTTCCCCACTGGCCCCAGGATGCGGGCCATCAGCGCCGCAAAAGCCATCTCTGTGGCCCGGTTGAAGAGGTTCAGGACAATGGGAGCCAGAGAGTTCTTCGCCACCCGCCGGACGGTATCCGCCTCGTCCGTCTCCCGGTAGAAGTAGCGCCAGAGATAGAGGCCCACCAGGAACAGGAGGACCATCCCGGCGACGAAGGTGACGAACGCGCCGATTTTGATGCTGTTGGGGCTGTACTTGAAGCGGACGGTCCACGCCCCCGGCTCCAGATAGACGGCGCGGAAGTTGCCGTTGGCCCGACAGATGGCGACCTCCTGCTCCGCGTCCTCGCCGGCCCCCTGGGGCCGGACGAAGGCCCGCCAGCCGGGGAAGTGGCTATCCCCCAGAACCAGCCACGCCGGCCCTGAGACCGCCACGTCCACAAAGACTTCGTTCAGCGTGTAGCGGGTGACCGTCTGGGGGACGGGGTCGGAGGGATGCCGCTCCGCTGCGCTCCGCGGCTGACGACAAGCGGCGTCCAGAACGACGTAGCGGTGGACGTCGTAGGTCCGGAGGGCCTCCGCCACGTCCTCCGCGAAAACGGCGGCAGAGGCTGGTAGGGTGAACGCGCGGGGGAGAACCCCCAGGTTTTCGTACACCCGCACGGCCCGGTCCTGGTAGACGAGGCGGTACTTGGCCGGGTTGGGGATTTCCACCTCGGTCAGGATGTATTTGACGTTGAGCATATCCAGCAGGGGGCTATCCAGGGCCGACCAGGTCCGCAGGGAGGCGATACGGTTGTAGGGGAGTTCGTCCTGGGGCTCAATGAGCGCCATATAGTCGGCGTACTGGGCAGGAAAGATGGAGTCGTACCCGGCGATGGTCTGGAGATCGTAGAGCATGCCGGAGTTGGCGTTCATCGTCTTGGTCGTGCCGGGTGGGGTGAAGGTGGCATAGCGCCAGAGGGAGGTGTCCCGCCGGAGAAATTCCACCACCGGTGGGGTGTAGTCCAGCAGTTTCGGTTCTACGGCCGGGTTGAATCCCGCGCCGAAGGCGATGAAGTCCGCCACCAGGACCAGAACGGCCAGGATTTGCCAGAGGGGGACGCCGCTCCGTTGTGCTGAATGGCTATCCGGCAACTGGCGCAGCGCAAGATTCATCCTGCGCCGCGCAATGGAAGATAAATCTACGAAGATGGGGCACCGGCTGACCCGCAAGACGATGCCGGTGGCCGTCAGCAGCAGGCCGAAAAGCGCAATCCAGCGGAACTCGTAGGAGTAGAAGGCCCGATGGTCGGGAAAGCCGGAAGGGGCCAGCGCCAGACTCCAGAAAACCCGTTCCACCAGCGGCTCAATGCGGGCAAAGAAGATACGGCTTGCAGCCAGCCCGGCCAGGGTGAGCAACCCGCCCCAGAAAGCCAGCGCGGCCAGAACTGTCGCAGCAGAGGGGGAGGCGTCCAGGAGAAGCAGGCGGAGCAGGCCCAGGCGCTGATTAGAAATTGGCCTTCCTGGGCGCCCTTGCGCCGGGTGTCGGTCTTCGCCGACACGCTCTTTAACCTCCCGTTGCAAAGTGTCGGTCCCGAAGGCCGTCAGAACCGCCACCGACAGCGTCAGCGGGAAGACCCAGCGGAAGGGAGAATGGGACTGGTGGAGGTATGGCAGG
>DAOTWK010000367.1:0-3231 GCA_034435815.1 Anaerolineae bacterium
TCTGTCAGATCCCGGCCGGTGGCGGGCTGGAGGAGCCGCACCTCCCCGCCGACGCGCACCAGCCGGACCGGCGGCCGAGGCGCGCCCAGGCCCAACTCCACCTCCGGGCAGACGGGGATGAATTCCACCCACTTCCGGAGGGAGTCCACGGCGGGGTCGGGGATGATGCTGCCGTCGTAGCGGCAGTGGTCAAACCCCAGACACCGACTGACGACCAGCCGGGGCCGGGGGAAAGTTTCCGCAGAAGGGAGAAGAATTTTCTGGAGGCTTTCTGAGGACATCGCTCACCTCCCGCCGGAGCGGCGCCGGGAATATTTCACTGATAAGGGAAGACCGCCAGTGTGCAGCAGGTCTCGGCGAACACGCCGCGCAGGCCGATGCTTTCCGCCAGGAGGACAGTGGCCGGGTCGGGATAGGCCACGCCGTTGACACCTGCCAGGACCGCCATACGCTCCATTTCCCCTTTCACCGGCCCCGAAGGGCGGGCACAGCCCAAGGTGAGCGGTACGGTGGGATAGATCAGACGGGCAACGGCGATCAACCGTCCCACCGCATCGGGAACGACGGGTGGAAGATGGGCCATCGGCGTGCCGGGCAGTGGTCGCAGGACAACGAAAACCACAACGTCGGCGCCCACTCTACGGACAATCTCCAGGGCGGCGAACTCCCCCCGCAGTTGTCCGAAATGGAGGCCAACGATGATGTGAGGCGCAACGGGTATCCCCTGCTCCCGCAGAAGCGCCAGCGCCTCCGCATAGTCCTCCGGTGAGCGGTTGAGGTGAAAGACCTCTCGGATGGTCTCCTCGTCGCCCACCACATCCAGCAGCACCTGGTCCACCCCCGCCGCCCGCAGACCCTCCACCGTTTTCCGGTCCGGGAGACCGGTGTGAACGATGACGCGCAACCCCTGATCCTTTAACCAGGCCAGTACCGGAAGGTACGGCCGGAGGGGGACGGCGCCGTTCTCGTCTGCGCCGCCGCTGAGCAGGACCCCTGTGCATCCCTGGGCCATCAACCGCTTCGCCAGGGCGACCAGCGCTGAGGGGCTGGAGACCGGCCACATCGTCTCCAGAAGATGCCCCCGGCAGTGCTCGCACCTCAGGCGACACTCCCGCCCGGTCAGGCTGATCGCGGCGAAACGGTGAGGTGTGTTACGGTAATGTTCGGTACCGTACCGCTTGGCTCCCGGCACGCCGAAGGCCAGAACGTCCGGGAAGTGCGTTTTCCGCACTTCCCACGCCGCAGGCTGCAGTTCCTCCCACGGACGGGCAAAGAGAGCCTCTATATCTCGCCGTGAAACTTCGGACATTCGGCCTCTCCCACCGGTGCAGGTCGTCGGACCGGTATGGCGGCCATCCGGCCTCAGTACTCCCGCAACTGGTAGCGGATCAGTTCCACATCCTCCGGTTCTGGGAGGAAGGGGTAATTGCGCATCGGCTGGCCGGCGCGCTCGTTGCCGAAGGGCCGGTTACAGGCCACGCGCCCATCGGGGCCGGGGCAGCCGGAGGTCATAAACGGCTCACCGTAACGAATCAGGTCCTCTACCGGCACCCCGAAATCCACCACCTGTCCGGCCTCGTTGAAGGTCATCCTCTCCACGCGACCGTAGCCATTATTGATGATGTAGCGGCCCAGTTGGACGCGCCGGTACTGGCCGAAAGGGGGCTGAGGATGACGCTCCATCAGCGAGCCGGCCTCCGGGAAGAAGGAGAACAGGTGCGTATGGGCGCCCATATCCTGCGCCCTCTGGATGGTCTGGAGCATCTCCTGCTCCGTCTCCCCCAGACCGACGATGAGGTGCACCCCGACCTTAAAGGGGCCGAAGACCCGTACTGCCTCTTCCACCGTCGCCCAGTAGTGCTCCCAGCGATGCGGTCCGTCCACTCCCGGCCCCCTGAAGCGGGCGAAAAGTTCCGGCGTGGCCGCGTCTATGGCGATGCCTACCATATCGGCCCCCGCCTCCTTCACCTCGGCCAGACGGCCCAAATCCCGGATCAGTGTGGGGCTGATGAGAGCGCTGATGGGACGGTCGCTCTCTTCCCGGAAGCGCCGGATGATGGTGTTCATGTCCTCAAAGGCCCGCCGGTGGGTAATCATCCCCACACAGACCCGGCGCAGGGAGTGGCCGTTGCGGTTGAGGCGCTCAATGACGTCGTCCAGCGGATAGGTGGGCCAGCCGACGCGAATAAAAGTGCGCTTCTCCGGCTGGACCCTGCGTTCGCGATGCAGGCCGCAATACGCACAGCGGGCCGCGCACCCCTCCGGGTACGTGACCAGCAGGTTCAGACCGGTCAAGCAGGCGTTACGGCGAAACATTGCGGGCTGATAGCCCAACGCCATAGAAGCGGCAGTGCTGATCTGGACGTACTCAGGGCTTTCCATTGCTCCTTGTCTCCCGTGAACAGGATGGTGAGAGTCACGTTAGTTCTTCCGACGGGCGTAATCACGAAATGCGATCCAGGTCTGCCGGACCAGCGCGCTGAGGCCCTCCGGATCGTCGGTCCAGGCACTTTCCATCTGGCGACGCTTCTGCAGGGCGTGCCGGAGCGGACCGGCCATAAAAGCGGACCACTCCGTCTCGTACGTCTGCAGGATGGAAAGGTCACCGGTCTTCACCGCCCGGGCGGCGGCCTGACCGGCCAGCATCCCCCCGACGACGGCGGCGAAGATGCCGGCACCGGTGATCGGATGGGTCTGTCCGGCCGCGTCTCCGGCCAGCAGGATAGAATCGGCCACCATCCGGGCGACGGGGCCGCCACAGGGAATCAGGCCCCCTGTTCGGCCCACGACCGCTCCCCAGCCGATGCCCAGCCGGTCCAGAAAATGCTCCAGCGCAAGCCGGGGATCGCCCCCCATGGCTCGGCGAACCCCCACCCCCACGTTGGCCGTCTCCCCCTTAGGAAAGAGCCACGCATATCCGCCCGGATAGGCCGGGGCGAAGTAGACGGAGGTGGACTCCTGCGGCGCCGGCAGGACAACCTCCACCTGCAGGGATTCCACCACTTCCGAAACCGTCTGTCCGATCCAGCGGCCGACGGTGGAGAGGGGACCGTCGGCACCGATCATCACCTGGGCCTCCACGGTAACCGTCCTCCCTCCCCGGCGGACCAGGGCGCCACGGTCGGTACGCTCCAGGGCCCGCGCGGCGGTCCAGATTTCCGCGCCGGCCCGACGAGCGGCAATTGCCAGGGATTGGTCAAAGAGGGCGCGATGGAGCACGTAGCCGGGCGC
>DAOTWK010000368.1:0-9005 GCA_034435815.1 Anaerolineae bacterium
CCTGGTGTGGGGGAGGGCGGTACCGGCGTCGGCGATGGAGGCCCCGGTGTGGGGGAGGGCGGTACCGGCGTCGGCGATGGAGGCTCCGGTGTGGGGGAGGGCGGTACCGGCGTCGGCGATGGAGACTCCGTTACGGGAGGGGTGGGGGTCACCGGCTGGGCTCCCACTTCTCCGGTCCATTCTCCCACGATCACCAACAGTACGGCCAGCAGCGCACCGAGGTAGAGCAGACTCCAGAGCATCTTGGGCGCTTTCACGGCAATCCTTTCCTAGCTAACGATTACGCAGGACCAGGGGTAAATAGACATAGCGAACAGGTTTCTGAACCGATACCTGTCCCTTGATGTAGATGTTGTTGTTCTCAACTGCCTCCCGGATCAACCCGAAGGGCTGCCCCCAGGGTGGGTTTGCGGGCCAAGTTACATCGGCCTGGATGTAGAGGTGATATGCGCCTTCCGGAAGGCTGACAATGAAAGGCACCGTTCGCTCTTCGTTCGCCTGGAGTCCTGCAGGCCAGCCCAGAAATTCGTACCTGGTCGTGTCACAGGCAGTATCTGCGCAGTACCCACCAATATGGTCAAATACGTCCGCCGGCGGCGTGGCGGAGAGACCGGGTCCCTTTGCGTAGAGTTCCAAAACAAACAGCCAGTGTTCGCCCTGACCGCTGCCATCCCATCGCTGGGTGACCGCCTCGGTGCCCTGGTTTTTGACGGTGGCGTAGAAAGTGATGGGCCGCCCGGCTACCGGTTGGGCCGGCTGCCAGGTGAGGGCCGTCACCACCAGGTCCGGGCCACGCAGAATATCTATATCCTGGTCCGTATTGTTCTGCAGATTCTCCTCTATGACCTCCTCCACTGTCTCGTAGCCGATTTCCACGGTGGCGGTCACCGTCCAGAAGGTATCGGGGATATCGGGGTTGATGTAGGCCTCCAGGGAGGCGCTCCCGGCCTGGTTGGGGGCCAGCGAGCCCACGGAGTACGTGTACACGCCGCTACCAGCCTCCTTCCATCCTGCGCCGGAGCCGCCCAGATAGTCTGCAGGCTCCAGTGTCGCGGTCAGGATGACGTTTTCTATGGTAGTGGGGGATGCATTGGTGAAGAGGACGGTATACTCCAGTGTGTCGCCCGGGTTGGCCGTGACCCGCCCGTCATCTATGGAGACCTGGGCATCCACCCGGGGGATTTCCAGGATGGTCAGGGGGGCCGCATCCAGCGGGGGAAGGGCAAAGGGGCCGATGCGGCCTTCCAGGCGGTTATAATGCGTCCCGCTGTGGGCCAGCCGGTCCACCGTCGCCAGGAAGCGGAGGGTTACGGTCTGGTTGACTCCCACCCAGACATCAGTCCAGACGACAACGGGAGAGGTCACCGCCGGTGCCGGCCCCTCTAACATTCCCGCCCAGGTGACGGAGACGGGGAGAGTGTCCGTCAGTCGGAGTGTCTGGGGTGTCTCGGTGTCGTTGTAGATGGTGACTGTATAAGTGACGGTTCCCCCGGCCCGGACCTCCTGAGGCTCCACGCTCTTGGCCAGTTTCACCGTGGGGATGCCCTGGATGTAGACCGGGGCGGTGTCGCCGGTATCGGGGACCACCACCGGTTCGTAGGGGGGAACGGCCTTTTCGGCGTAGCCAGAGGCCCGGTTGTAGTAGCGGCCGCTGGCCATCTGGGCATTCGTTGTCGCTCGGAAGACCAGGACCAGGCTCTCTCCCTTTTTCAGCGGGCCTGCGGTGATCCAGACAGGTGGGTTGGTCTGGGCCGGTGGAATTCCCGATACCATTCCGGCATACGTGAAACCGGCCGGGAGCGTGTCGGTGATGCGGATGTTGCGGAGATCGTACTGGTCCGAGCCATTGTACAGGGTGATAGTGTAGACCACCGGTGCTCCGGCCGCGATGACTTCCGGACCGACCACCTTGTAGAGGCCGATGCCGGAAATCACGAGTACCTCTACCTCTTTCGCATAGTTGGCGCTTCGGGTCACATAAGTGGAGGGGGAAACCCCGTTTACCCAGTTATACCAGTGTCCGACCAGTATCCCCGAGCGGGCCCGGAAGCGGATGGTCTCTTTGTTTGCTCCACTGCCCGCGGGCCCCAGATAGGGAATTTCCCACACCAGGGGTGAGGTACTGATCGGTTGGCGCCCGCTGGTGGTCTCCACGTACTGAAACCCGCCCTCAAAGGTGTCGGTGATGCGTACGTTGTAGACCGGTCCACCGGTCAGGTTGGTGGCCTCCAGCGTATATTCCAGAATACCCAGTGGACCGATCTGCTTAATACTGGGGGTCTTCTTCAATTCCACCCCCCGCACCACGCTGATAACCAGTTGGCCCTTCGGAACGCATAAATTCATATTCGCTGGATAGGCCTGGGCGTAACTGGTGAAATTGGTGAGGGTGAAGGGTGCCCGGGCGCGAAGGTGGAGGGCCATGCTCCCGGATGGCGGCAGCACCCGATTGCGCCATATACAGACTTGGCCGGCACACTCATTCGGAGGAGTCGGTCCTTCTTCAGGGAGTGCCTGAAAACCGACCGGCAACTCGTAGTTCACCGTCGTCAGGGTTACCGGCATCGCAGGGCTGCGGATATGGTTGGTCAGGTAGAGGGTAACCGTGAATAGACCGCCCAGGCCTACCGGGTTGGGGTTCGCCGCCGGCACCAGGGAGACGTGCGGATAAACGTAGAGCGGTGCTGCTTTGTCCCTGTTTCTCCACCACGAAGAGGGATTCGTTGTGCGAATTCCAAAAGTCTCTTTCTCTTGCCACTTGGTCCGCTTGCTTTCCTCAAAAAGGTCATTACACCACGTAGTACCAGTCCCCTCTCCGATGACGGACACGGTGAAGGTGTAGGCCCAGATGGTGCTGCCGTTCCGCGCAAGGGTGAAAGGAGGGGTGATAACGTACGAATGCTGGGGGGATCCATCGGCGTAAAAGCCAGAGGGCAGGGTGTCCGCAAACGCGTCTATATTATAGTCACGCACCGAGGAGACATTCCAGAACTGCACGGCATACTGGAAGCTCTCTCCCTGGACCACGGCGGCCGGGTCGGGGGTTTTGGTGTAGCGGAAGGGGTTATCCACCGTCACACCCGCTCCCGAACGTTGGCAGATAAAGGTGTCCGGGCTATAGCCCCAGACCAGGTTGGGGTAACTCTGGTTAATCGTTCCATCCACCGTTGCCCAAAAAGAAAATCGGAATTCATCGCCCGGCGCTATTGGGGGAATCCCCTGATCTGGCCCCCACCAGATGACGTTCGGAGTAGCGGTCAGGATTTGGGGATTCCCTGGCGGAGAGGTAGCCATCTCCGAGAAACGGAAATCCGTGGGAAGGGTGTCCGTGATAATGATGCCGGAAACGCTGGTGTTGCCGACGTTTTGCAGTGTGATGGTGTACACGACCCGTTCCCCGGGGGACCGGCGGTCGGGCGACCTGTCCTTGTTCACAACGATTTGTGGATATACCTGGATCTTGCCATGTTCTTTGGTGACATAGGTCATCGGGAAGGCCGGGGCGGTCACGGTGATGAAATTCTGGTACTCCTGGGGAGTGCAGTTATTCCCCACCGGCGTCTGGGCGCCAATCCAGGCACGGAAGGTAAAACTGATAACTCCGTTGGCCGGTAGGGTCAGGTTCTCCCAGCGGACGACGTTGGTGAGGACGGCCGCGGGCTGGGGGCCGTTGACCATAGACTGGTAGACGAAGGTGGAGGGCATCGCGTCGGTGACCACCACGCCGGTCACCTCTATCTGGAGGGGGTTGTAGACGTAGACGGTGTAGGTAACCGGGCGGTTGGGGTAACTCCTATCCACCTGAGTGGGCGGCGAGGCGGTCTCCACTATCTTGTACTGAGGGGTCAAAACCCGGAGGGAAGGCTCATTTACACACTGGACTGGCTTGACCATTTCAGCCGATATGGCCCGACAACGGTTCTTATCGTTTTTGATGTTCTGGTCCGTCGCTGCGGTCAGGGTGAGGCGGGTGGTAAAAGTGACGAAAGTCGTCTCCCCGGGATTGAGGACGAAATCGGCCGGATAGGTCCAGGTAATGGTGCGGGCAGTTGGGGTGTAGAAAACGGTCACGCCGGGGACGGAGGCGGTGCCGGTGAGGAAATCCAGGTAGGGAGGGAGAATCTCCCACACCTTCAGCATGGTGGCGGGCCAGGAGTCATCCCGTTCAGTCGTGGGGATGTTATCCACCCGGATGGTGTAGGTCACCAGGCGGCCCACCCGCTCCTTATCGGGGAGCCCGGTCTCGGTCTGATAAGATTTCTGCAGTTTCAGCACCGGGCCGACGACGAGGGAGACAACGATGTCATGGCTGCTGCCCACGCCCGGGTTGCTGGTGGTGATGACCAGAGAATTTTCCAGGTCGGAGGGGCCCATTTCGTAGTCGCTCGCAGACCTGTAGGCGGGCTGAAGGCCATCGGGCACCCCCATAGTCAGCACAATGGTTCCGGTGACCCCAGGGGCCAGGTTGCCCAGGTGCCAGTAGATTTCTCCCCGCTTCAGAGATGGAATCACTGTGTATGTGAACCATTGAACGGAGATGCCCTGGGTGACATAATTGCCGTTGTATTCGGCCAGGAAGAAGGGAGCACCGGAGGGAGAAATCTTGCTGCTGTAGGTATCGGTGATGATAACGTTCTGGAGGGTCTGGCCAGAGGCGTTGGTGATGCGGATGGTGTAAGTGATGGTATCCAGGATGGTGACTTTATCCGGGCCGTCTTTGTCTATCTGCAACCCCGGTTGAGATTGGGAGAGGGGGGCCGGGAGCGAGCGGTGCAGAGGCCCAGTTGGAGGCGCCGCCGCTGTTTCGGGTTGCAGGCCCAGGAGCAGGCCCACGATTCCCACCAGAGATAGAAGGAGCGGAATAACCAACCAGCATCCTAGAAAGCGCTGCTTGTCCATTTCGCCGTACCCCCGTCCAGAAGAAAGCGGTCAGTTTCTTATTCCATAATAATACCAGAAATTTCCGAGGTGTCCACTCGGATTTGCCGGTTATCGGTTCCAGCGCATCCGGTCGGGGTAATTGGTGATAATGGCGTCCACGCCCCAATTGATCAGGCGCGCCATAGCCTCCGGATCGTCCACCGTCCATGCCACGACGCGGCGGCCCCAGGCATGGGCCTGCCGAACGGTCTGGGGGGTAATCATGCCCCACCAGGGATGAAGGGTCTGGGGCCGCAGGCGGATGAGCGCCGCCGCCAGCCGCGCGGCGCGGGAAAGGAGCGCCGTCTCGTAGAGAAAGCCCACCGGCACCTCCGGCATCTCCCGCCGGAACCGCTGCAGGGCGAAGGGGTTGAAGGAGGAGACCAGCACCCGGTCGGCCAGGCCGTGCCGCCGGATCCGCACTGCCACCGCCTCCTCCAGGCCCGGATCGTCGTTGCCGGGCATAGATTTCAGTTCCACGTTGATCAGGAGACGGCCCCCCACCTCGGCGAAGACCTCCTCCAGGGTGGGGATGCGCTCCCCGGCGAAGGCGGGATCAAAGCGGGAGCCGGCGTCCAGTTCCTTCAGCGCCGCCAGGGGCATCTCCCGCACCCGCCCGGTCCCGTTGGTGGTTGCGTCCACGGTGAAGTCGTGGATGACCACCGGGATGCCGTCGGCGCAGAGATGGACGTCCAGTTCCACGCCGTCGGCGCCCAGGTCCGCCGCGCGGCGGAAGGCGGCCAGGGTGTTCGGCGGCGCGACGGCGCTGGCCCCCCGATGGGCGATGTTGAGCGGGCGGTCGGATGTCAGCCAGAGAGAAGCCATAGCATCTATGCTCCACGTGCCAGGCAATGCTCCACGTGCCAGGCACTTCAGAAAGTGCCTGGCACGTCTCTTATTACAGCGGGATGTTCCCGTGCTTCTTGGGCGGGTTGGCGTCCCGCTTGTTCCGCAACATCTTCAGAGCCTCAATCAGCCGGGGGCGGGTCTCCTGAGGCTCTATGACGTCGTCTATGTAGCCGCGCGCGGCGGCGATGTAGGGGTTGGCGAACTGTTCCCGGTACTCCCGCACCAGCCGCTCCCGCTCGGCCTCGGGGTCCGCCGCCGCCGCAATCTCCTTGCGGAAGATGATGTTGACCGCCCCCTCCGGCCCCATCACCGCAATCTCCGCCGTCGGCCAGGCGTAGGAGATGTCGCCCCGGATGTGTTTGGAACTCATGACGTCGTAGGCACCGCCGTAGGCCTTGCGCAGGATGACCGTCACTTTGGGCACCGTCGCCTCGCAGTAGGCCCAGAGCAACTTGGAGCCGTGGATGATGATGCCGCCGTGCTCCTGATTCACGCCGGGGAGGAAGCCGGGCACGTCCACGAAGGTGACGATGGGGATGTTGAAGCAATCGCAGAACTGGACGAAGCGGGCCGCCTTGCGGGAAGCGTCTATATCCAGGACACCCGCCAGGACCAGCGGCTGGTTGGCGACGATGCCCACGGAGAAACCGCCCAGCCGGGCAAAGCCGACGACGATGTTCTGCGCCCAGTGTTCGTGGACCTCCAGGAACTCCCCGTTATCCACCACCCGTCGGATGACTTCTTTCACGTCGTAGGGACGGGTGGGGCTTTCGGGGATGATGGCCTTCAACTCCTCGTCCTTCCGGTCCTCGGGGTCGCCGGTGGGGACAAAGGGCGGGTCCTCCATATTGTTCTGGGGGATATAGGAGAGGAGACGGCGGATGAGGTCAAAGCAGTGCTCCTCGTTCTCGGCGGCGAAGTGGGCGACGCCGCTCTTGGAGGCGTGGGTCATCGCCCCGCCCAGTTCCTCAAAGGTCACCTCTTCCCGCGTGACCGCCTTGATGACGTCCGGGCCGGTGATGAACATGTGGCTGGTGTCTTTGACCATCAGGATGAAGTCGGTCATAGCGGGGGAGTAGACGGCGCCGCCTGCGCAGGGGCCCATGATGGCCGAAATCTGGGGAATGACGCCGGAGGCCAGGACGTTGCGGAGGAAGATGTAGGCGTACCCGGCCAGGGAGACGACGCCCTCCTGGATGCGCGCGCCGCCGGAGTCGTTCAGGCCGATGACCGGCGCCCCGTTCTTCATCGCCAGGTCCATAATCTTGCAGACTTTCTCGGCGTGGACCTCGGAGAGGGAGCCGCCGAAGACGGTGAAGTCCTGGGAGAAGATGTAGACCAGCCGCCCGTTGATGGTCCCCCAGCCGGTGACGACGGAGTCCCCCAGGTACTTCTGCTTTTCCACACCGAAGCCGACGGCGCGGTGGGTGACGAACATATCCAGTTCCCGGAAGGAGCCCGGATCCAGGAGGCGTTCCACCCGCTCCCGGGCGGTCAGTTTCCCTTGGGCGTGCTGGCGGTCAATGCGCTCCTGTCCGCCGGCCAGGCGGGCCTGCTGGCGCATCTGATGGAGTTGGGCAATCAGGTCGTCTATGGTGGGCATAGGCACCTCGGATGGTAGATGGCGTGTTGCGTATGGCGTGTTGCGTGAGCAGAAGGCGATTTTCGGCGATTTTCTAACCGCCCGCCCCGAAAAAGATAGACTTCCGGGGAGGGGAGAATGGTCCCTCCCTATCCTCTTATATCCTCTCCCTCGCCAGCGGGGGGAGCCGGAGGGAGTCCTTCCCCGCCAGCGGGGGAGGTGAAGGGAATGGGGGTCAAAATCCCCCTGGCGCAAGACTCTACAATAGGGTCGGCTGAGGCCGACCGGAGACCACGGGCCCAAGGAAGCCACAACAGGGTCGGCGAAGGCCGACCGGAGGCCACAGGCCCAGGGAAGCCACAATAGGGTCGGCGAAGGCCAACCGGAGGCCGCAGGCCCAAGGAGGCCGCCTTTCGCCTTTCAGTCGGCGCAGATTCTACAAGGGTCGGCGAAGGCCGACCGGAGGCCGTAGGCCCAGGAAGACAATAGGGTCGGCGAAGGCCAACCGGAGGCCACAGGCCCAAGGAAGCCACAACAGGATAGGGTCGGCGAAGGCCGACCGGAGGCCGTAGGCCCAAGGAAGCCGCCTTCAGTCGGCGCAGATAACAGAGTCGGCGAAGGCCGACCGGAGGCCGCAGGCCCAAGGAAGCCGCCTTCAGTCGGCGCCCTCCATACGGAGGATTTCCCGCGCCCGTTCATCCTCCAGGGCGGCCAGGACCAGCGCTAATGCCTGGAGGTCAATTTCGTCCAGCCCCTGGGCCAGCGCCCGGAGGTCCCGCTCCCCGGCCAGGACCCGCTCCAGTGCCCCTGCCAGCGCGGCCCGGTCCTGCGTTTGGGCCATTGCGGCCAGCGCCTCCCGGATGGGGTGGGCGGCCTCCCCCCGCAGTTCCCCCCGCGCCGCGGCGACAACGGCCAGGAGCAGTGGGGCCATTCGGGCCACCGCCGGGTGGAGAGAGAAGGCCTCCGCCCCCGCTGCCTGCCGGGCCTGCTCAGCCAGTTGCGGGAGGCCGAGCCCGTCAAAGATGTCCGCCGCCTGGAGGAGGTAGGGGCGGGCTTCCTCCATACGGCCCATTTTCCGCAGGGTCAGGCCGAAGTTGCCCAGGTCGGCGGCAACGCTGTAGCGGTCGCCGATAGTCTGGTGAAGGCTCACGGCCTGCTGCAGGAGGGCGCGGGCCTCGTCGTCCCGGCCCTGCCGGAGGGCCAGGCGGCTCAGAGAGGCCAGGGTGTTGGCCTCCCCCAGGCGGTCCCCCACCGCCCGAAAGAGCTTCAGCGCCGCCTCGTACGACGAGAGCGCCGCATCGTATTCATCCCGAAACCGCAGCACGTCGCCGATGGCCTGGAGGGTGTTGGCCTCCCCCAGGCGGTCCCCCACCGCCCGAAAGAGGGTCAGCGCCGCCTCGTACGACGAGAGCGCCGCATCCATATCGGCCCGAAAACTCTGCACGTCGCCGATGGCCTGGAGGGTGTTGGCCTCCCCCAGGCGGGACCCCACCGCCCGAAAGAGCGTCAGCGCCGCCGCATACGACGAGAGCGCCGCATCCATTTCCTTCCGAAAACTCTGCACGTCGCCGATGGCCCTTAAGGTGTTGGCCTCCCCCAGGCGGTCCCCCACCGCCCGAAAGAGCTTCAGCGCCGCCTCGTACGACGAGAGCGC
>DAOTWK010000369.1:0-3268 GCA_034435815.1 Anaerolineae bacterium
TGCCGCTGAAAGTGGGAGAGCGGGTGATCGGCGTGCTGGATGTGCAGTCCGTGGAGCCGGAAGCCTTCACCCAGGAGGACGTGGCCGTTCTGCAGACGATGGCTGACCAGATTGCGCTGGCCATTGAGAACGCCCGCCTCCTGGAGGAGAGCCGCCGGGCGCTGGAAGAACTGGAGCGTCTCTATGGGGAGCAGGCGCGGGAAGCCTGGCGGACCTGGACAGTCCTTCGGCCGGCCGCCTACCGTTACACCGGGGTGGAGGTGGAACCCCTCCCCGCGCCGGTCCCGTTGACAGGCGAAGGGGATGGCCGTCAGCTGACTGTGCCCATCCGCCTCTGGGGACAGGCAATTGGCTCTATTTTATTGCAGCGTACACAGGAACAACCTCCCTGGTCGCCGGAGGAGCGGCAATTGGCAGAGGAAATCGGCGAGCAGGTCGCTCTGGCGTTGGAGAACGCGCGCCTGATCGCGGAGACGGAAAGCCGGGCCGCCCGGGAGCGTCTGCTCAGCGAGATCAGTTCTCGCCTGACCCGGTCTCTGGATATGAATGCCCTTCTGGATGTAGCGGTCCGGGAACTGGCCCGGATGCCGGAGGTGGCGGAAGTCGCTGTGTATGTGGGTGGACCGGAAGAATCGGCCCCGACGATGGGGCGGCGCAGACGTTGACATACTGTTGCTATACTGTTGCTATTGTCAGAAGATAAACAGGTGGATGGAATGAGCAAGGAGAGAACCCGTCTGGACTTATTGCTGATGAGCCGGCTCCTATCCCGGTGGAGAGCGCAGTACATCTGGCGTACAACGGTATTGGCTGAAACTGCTTCCGTGCCAGCCGCTGGCCTTGGCATCTATTATGTCCTGGCAACAGTGATACTGACTCGGGAGCAGACCCTTTTATTGGTCGCTCTGGTGGTCCTCTTTGTAACCATCGCCAACATTTTTGGAATTTTCTACGCCCAGCGAAATACAGCCCACTTGCGGGAATTCCTGCGCGTACCCGAAGGTCGCTGGGTGCCTGCGGAGGAGGAAAGAGCCTGGCGGGAGGCGACCACTTTTCCATGGCGCTTTGCCCGCTTTGCTTTTGTGAACACCTCTCTGGTTGTGCTATTGCCCAGCATTGGGATATCCTACGCACTGATTGGCATCCGACTCTCCTCTATTCCTTATCTTCTTATCGGCGGTTTCATAGCCACTGCCTGGATCACTCTTTACTATTATTTCGTACTGGAGTGGTTATTCTGGCCAGTCCGTCAGGAGATGGGTTCTCGTTCCACTTCCTTCCGCCAGCAATACCTGGCAGGTCCGGGAATTCAGGCCCGAATGCTGGTCGTTTACACCGTTTTGATCCTGACTGCGTTGCTGGCGGTCGGAACGCTTGCCTACCGGAAGAGCGAACAGGCGGTTGCGCCAGGGGCGAATCCTGTCTTGGTCCTCCAGAGCATGCGGGGCCACATCCTGTTCATCAGCCTGGTGAGTCTGTTCCTGAGCGCAGGATTCTCTATCCTTCTGGCCCGTCTGATTGCTAATCCGATTCAGCGCCTCACGGTCACAATGGCCGAAGTGGAGCGGGGAGACCTGAACCGGCGAGCAGAACCGGTCTCCACCGATGAGACGGGCCGCCTGACCGTCGCTTTCAACCAGATGTTGAACCAGTTGCAGGCGCTCCAGTCTGGTCTGGAGGGCCAGATTGCCGCACGCACTGCCGAACTGGTCCGCCGGACGGCCCAACTGGAAGCCGCCGCCACTGTCGCCCGCCGCGCCGCTGAAATCCGAGATATAGATACTCTCCTGAACGAAACGGTCCGCTTGATCTCCGACCGCTTCGGCTTCTATCACGCGGGCATTTTCCTGCTGGATGAGCGAGGGGAATATGCTGTCCTCCAGGCGGCCTCCTCGGAGGGGGGCCAGCGCATGCTGGCCCGCGGCCATCGGTTGAAAGTGGGCCAGGTCGGAATTGTTGGCTATGTGGCGGGGACGGGGGAGCCCCGCATCGCGCTGGATGTGGGGGCGGATGCGGTTTTCTTTGACAACCCGGACCTGCCGCTCACCCACTCCGAGATGGCCCTGCCGTTGAAGGTGGGAGAGCGGGTCATCGGGGTTCTGGACGTGCAGTCGGAAGAGCCCGCCGCGTTCACTCAGGAGGATGTAGCGGTCCTGCAGACGATGGCCGACCAGATTGCCCTGGCGATAGAAAATGCTCGTACCCTGGATCGGATGGATCGGACAGTGCGGGAACTGGAACGGGTCTACGGGGAATATACCCGGGAGGCCTGGCAGGCTGTGCGCCGCTCCCGCCGCTGGATGGGCCGCCGCTACCGCCACCTGATTCCCGAACCGGTGGAGGAGTTGACAGAAGAGGCCCGCCAGGCTCTCTCCGAGGGCCGTTCGGTCCTTCAGCCTATCTACGAAGAGGGCGATGGCCGGGTGGTCGGCAACTTTCTGGCCGTCCCGCTGAAATTGCGCGGCCAGGTGGTCGGCGTGCTGAATCTCCGCTTTGCAGCCCCGGAGGTATCGCCGGAGGCGGTACAGATGGTGGAGGCGATCGCCGACCGGCTGGCCCTGGCGCTGGAGAATGCCCGCCTGCTGGAGGAGACCCGCCGCCACGCCGAGCGAGACCGCCGAATTGCCGAAATCACGGCCCGGGTGCGCGCCTCTATGGACCCGGAGACCGTCCTGCGCACCGCTGCACAGGAACTGGGGGCCGTCCTGGGAGTGGACCGAGTGGTAGTGCGGCTGAGCCATGATCTGACCTTCGCAGAAAACAGTGGAGATACGGAATAGGTGGACGGAATGCCCAAGAACAGGACTCGTCCAGACTGGCTGTTGCTGAGCCGATCCTTTCCCGCTAGGGGGATCGGTATATCGGACGCATAACGGTGCTGGCTGAACTGGCCTCGCTGCCGGCTGCGGCTATTGGCATCCACTATGTTCTAGCAACCGTGGCGCTGAGTCCGGGGCAAGTGTGGTTCCTCATCGCTCTGGTGAACATTCTCATGCTCGTGGCCAATGTTTCGGGAATTCTCTACGCCCGGCGGGCCACTGAACTGGTCGTTATTCCGGATGTGGTCACATACCCCGAGGTGGACGAGGTATCCCGGCATGTGTTTATGAACATCCCGGGCGTTCGAGCCGCCCTGGGTATCCCGCTGATGGTCGGCGAGCGGCTCCTGGGATGGCTGATGGTGGAATCCCTCTCTGGGCCCTATCCCTTCACGGACCGGGAAGTCCGCCTTTACCGGACGCTGGCCGACCAGGCAGCGCTGGCGCTG
>DAOTWK010000370.1:0-7581 GCA_034435815.1 Anaerolineae bacterium
CAGCGCCTTGGCCTGCGCCGACTGAGGTCTCCGCGTCCGCGCAGGCGGACGCCCGGTGCGGACGCGCCCAGGAAGGCTGATTTTCAATCAGCGCCTTGGCCTGCCCGACCGAAGTCTCCGCGTCCGCGCAGGCGGATAGCGGGCGCGGACGCGCCCAGGGAGCCAAGTCTCCGCGTCCGCGCAGGCGGACGCCCGGCGCAGACGCGCCCAGGAAGGCTGATTTTCAATCAGCGCCTTGGCCTGTGCCGACCGAAGTCTCCGCGTTCGCGCAGGCGGACGCCCGGTGCGGACGTGCCCAAGAAGGCCAATTTTCAATCGGCGCCTTGGCCTGCCCGACCGAAGTCTCCGCGTCCGCGCAGGTGGACGCCCGGTGCGGAAGCGCCCAGGAAGGCTGATTTTCAATCAGCGCTTGGCCTGCGCCGACGGCGCGCGGGTGCAGGCCGACACATTGGCGAGAAGCGCCCGGCGAGAGTGATTTCAGCCGGGCTGAACAGTTACGTGCTGGAGTGGAGCGGGGAGCAGGAGGATGAACGACCAGATCAGAGGCACCGTTGTCGCTGTCTGCATCAGCGAGAAGAAGGGGACCTCCAAACAGAACGTAGGACGGGCGGTCTTGCGCCCGGATTGGGGCGTGGAAGGGGACGCCCATGCGGGCCCCTGGCACCGTCAGGTCTCCCTGCTGGCCTGGGAGTCCATCCAGCGGATGCGCCAGCACGGGTTGGACGTCCGAGAGGGGAGTTTTGCCGAGAACATCACCACCCAGGGGATAGAACTCCACACCCTGCCAGTGGGCACCCGTCTGCGCATCGGGAAGACGCTGGTGGAGGTCACCCAGATCGGCAAACTCTGCCACACCAAATGCGCCGTCTTCCGGGCTGTGGGAGATTGTGTGATGCCCCGCGAGGGGATTTTCGTCCGCGTCCTGGAGGGCGGCGAGGTCGCAGTGGGCGACCCGGTGGAAGTCCTCGGGCAGGGTGCCTGAAAAGAGCCGGTTTTGAAACCGCAAAGGTCTCAAAAATCTGAAAAAACTCGCGTTCTCTGCGGTTTTGTGGCGGTTTGACGAAAAGCCCGTTTTCCGTTATACTATGAAGCGAGCCGGAGTGGCGGAACAGGCAGACGCGCGCGACTCAAAATCGTGTGGGCTTGGCCCATGTGGGTTCGACTCCCACCTCCGGCACAGGGTAGGACAACTCCACAGGAGTTGTCCTACGTTTGTAAGAGGCCTCTATGCGAAACCTGCTTCTCCTGGGACTGGTGGGGCTGGCCCTGGGCGTCGCCCTGGGGCTCCTGGTTGGCTGGGTTCTCTGGCCGGTCCAGTACACCAACACCGCCCCCGCCCAATTGCGGCAGGATTACCGGAACGACTACATCCTGATGGTCGCCGCCGCGTATCGGGTAGAGGAGAACCCCGACGCGGCCCGGGAGCGGCTGGCCCGATTGGACTCTGAGCAACCCACCCGCCCCCTGATAGAACTGACCGAGACCCTCATTGCCCAGAACGGCCGTCCCGACGATATCGCGATGCTGGTGCGGCTGGCCGAAGCGCTGGGAGCCACCACCCCGGCCATGTGGCCCTATTTGGGAGGGACGCCGTGACCTTTCAGGCCCGCTTCCTCTCTCTGTCCCTCGGCATCCTCCTCGGCCTGGTGCTGGGGTTGGTCTATGCCTGGCTGATTGACCCCGTCCAACTCTACAACACGACCCCGCCTCTGCTCCGCAGTGACTACCGGCACGAATGGATTCGGCTGGCCGCGCTGGGGTACGTCGCTGATGGGGATATGGACCGGGCCCTGGCCCGGTTAAGAGGACTGCGCGGACAGGACATACAGGACGCTCTGGCCGCCATGATAGAAGCATACGCGGCTCACGGTCAACCGGCGCCGACTATGCGACGCCTGAGCCAGTTGGCCCAGCGCCTGGGCGTCTACACCCCGGCGATGCAGGTGTATCTGGAGACCCCCGAGGCACCCTCCGGGGGCATTCTTCCAACCCCGATGCCGACCTCCCCTGCCCCACCGGTCTTGCCGACGCCTCCGGCCCCGACACCCACAGCCACAGCCTCCTCCTTTCCCGCCGTGACGCCGGTTCCCTCTCCGTACCGGGTCGTTGCGCAGAATTTGGCCTGCGGGGGAACGCCGGGGCAATTGCGCGTGTGGGTACAGGCCCCACCGCCGCCGGAGCCGACGGTCACCCCATCCCCCCGCCGCCCGACGCCCACCCCGGCAGGGCCCCGGGCGCTGGACGGAGTGGTGCTCTGGCTTCTCTGGGCCGACGGGGCCGATCGCGCCGTTACCGGCTTGCGCCCCTGGGTGAGTCCGGGCTACGCCGACTTCAACCTCCAGCCGGGCGTCTTCTATGCCTTGAGCGTAGAAGAGCCCAACGCGCCGGTCATATCCGGTCTGGCTCTCCCGTTATGCCCGAATGGGGAGCAGGGGTCGTGGGAAATTGTGATTGAGAAGCAGCGATAAGAGAGGTCTTATGGCGAAGGCATTCGCCATAAAACTTCTCTCTCCCTCTTCTACCCTACCCCGTTTTTCACCTCTTGCATCTGTCCGCAAAACACCTCCCAGAGTACTTGACAGAAGCCCGCTTTTGCCGTAGGATGATGACGAAAAGGAGGTCTAATGGGAGTGGACCGAATTCTGGCCATAGACGTCGGCGCGGGCACCCAGGACATCCTCATCTGGGAAGCCGGGCAGCCGGTGGAGAACAACGTCAAACTGGTGTTGCCGTCGTGGACAACCGTGCTGGCCCGTCAGGTGCAGCAGGCAACCCGGGAAGGGCGTCCTCTCTTTCTGACGGGCAATCTGATGGGCGGGGGACCCATCGTCAGTGCGATGAAACGACACATCCGGGCCGGATACCCCGTCTACGTCACCCCACGCGCGGCGCAGACGGTGCGGGACAACCTGGAGGAGGTGCAGCGGCTGGGATATATCATCACCGACGAGCCCCCGGACCTGCCCGGCCTGGTCACCCTGCGGACGCGAGATGTGGACCTGGGGGTTCTGGCCGACGCACTGGCTCCCTTTGGCGTCTCCCTTCCGGAGACCGTTGCGGTGGCGGTGCAGGACCACGGAGAATGCCTGGAGGGCTCCAATCGCCGGTTTCGCTTCCACCTGTGGCGGGAATTCGTCCGGAGCGGCGGGGAGATGGTCCGGCTGGCCTATCGGGACATCCCCGCCCCGTACACCCGCATGCAGGCGGTCCAGCGGGACGTCCCCGGAGCGGTTCTGATGGATACCGGCCCGGCCGCGCTCTGGGGCATCCTGGAGGACCCGGTGGCCGCCGCCCACCACGAAGAGGGCCTGATCGCCGTCAACGTGGGCAATCAACACACCGTGGCGGTGCTCCTGCGGGCCGGCCGTATCCTGGGCCTCTTTGAGCACCACACCGTCCTGATCACAGCGGAAAAACTCCGGCATCTGGTGGACCGCCTCCGCGCGGGTACGCTGACCGACGAAGAGGTCTATGAGGACAACGGCCACGGTGCCTATGTGGGCCCGGATTATGCCCCCAACGGCGGCTTCCGCTTCGTTGCTGTGACCGGCCCGCAACGCCATCTGGCCGCCGGTCTGGGCTACCACTTCGCCGCGCCCTACGGCGATATGATGCTGACCGGATGCTTTGGACTGGTGGCGGCAACCCGGCGGCTGCTGGAAGGGGATTAGGAAGCACGGAATACGGGGTACGGAATATGATGATTGAGCCCGAGGAGGCCTGGGAGCGAATTATGGCAGAGGTGGCCCCCTTGCCGCCTCGTCGGTTTACACTGGAGGAGGTTACCGGGCGGGTGCTGGCGGAGGACATCCGCGCTGAAACCGACTACCCGCCCTTTGCGGCGTCCACTGTGGACGGTTGGGCCGTCGTGGCGGGGGATGACTCGCCCCGGCGGCGGATTCTGGGAGGAGACGGGTGGGCCGGAGAGGTGCCCGTCGTCACCGTCGTCCCGGGCACTGCCGCCCGGGTGATGACGGGCGCGCCCATCCCTCCCGGCGCCGACGCCGTGGTGATGGTAGAGGATAGCGTCGTGGAAGAGGACTTTGTCCGCTTCGCCCGCACCGTCCGTCCCGGCGAGAACGTCCGTCCGGCAGGCTCCGACCTGGCCGCCGGGCAGTTGGTACTGGCAGCGGGGACGGTGCTGGGCTCGGCGGAGGTAGGATTGCTGGCGACGGTCGGGCAGTGGGAGGTGTGGGCGTATCCCTCCCCACGCGTGGCCATTCTCTCCACCGGCGACGAGGTGGTGGAGCCCTGGGAGCCCCCCGGTCCGGCCCAAATCCGGGATAGCAACCGCTACGCGCTGATGGCTGCCGTTCGTGGGGCAGGAGGGGAGCCCATTTCGCTGGGGATTGTCCCGGACCAACCCGAAGTGGTGCGGGAAAAGATAGAAGCGGCCCTGGCTCAGGCGGACGTCCTCATCACCTCCGGCGGCGTCTCCGAGGGGGAGCGAGACCCCATCGGGCGTCTACTGGCCGAACTGGGCACCGTCCACTTCAACCGGGTACGGCAGAAGCCGGGCAAGCCCTTGACCTTCGCCACCGTCCGGAGCCGGCCCTGTTTTGCCCTACCGGGCAATCCGGTCTCCGCGCTGGTCTCTTTTGAGTTGTACGTCCGACCGGCGCTGCGGCGGATGGCCGGGCATACCCGACTGCGGCGGCCCGAAATGCCGGTCCTGTTGCGGCATCCGGTCCGGCCCGACCCGGAGCGGACGGAATTTGTGCGCGCGGTGGTGGAGCGGGAGGGGGACCGGTGGTGGGCCCGGACGACGGGCGCTCAGGCCAGCAGCCGCCTGCTCTCCATGCTGGGCGCTAACGCCCTGTTGCGCGTCCCCCCTGGCCCGGTTCTGCCGGAGGGTACGGCGGTCACGGCTATCCTCATCGCCTGGCCGGAGGAGTAGCCACAGAATCAGAGGTTGGCAGCGGCGGCGGGAGGCCGCCGCCAAACCCCTCCCACTCCGACTTTCTGCGAGTTTCTGTGACAACGTTCTACCTGCACAGTCTGGGTTGTCGGCTGAATCAGAGCGAACTGGAGGCGCTGGCTCACCGGTTGTCCGCACAGGGCCATCGGGTGGTGGATGACCCTGCTCAGGCGGACATTTGCGTGGTCAATACCTGCGCCGTCACCGCTGAGGCGGAGCGAAAGACCCGTCATCTGCTGCGGGCCTTGGCGCGGGCCAACCCCCGGGCCCGCATCGCCGTCCTGGGCTGCGCGGCCACCCTCCGGCCCGACGAACTGGCCTCCTTTCCCAACGTCGCCTGGGTCATCCCCAACGAGGAGAAGGAGCGGGCGGCGGAGACCCTCACCCCCTCCCCCAGCCCCCTCCCCTTTGCCCACAAAGCGGGAGAGGAAGAGAGGGATAGGGGGGTGAGGATGAGGACCCGCGCCTTCGTCAAAATCCAAGACGGCTGCAATAACGCCTGCACCTACTGCATCGTTCGCATCCTGCGCGGCCCGGTCCGCAGCCGCCCGCCGGAGGAGGTGGTGGCGGAAATCGCAGCGCGGGTCCGGGAAGGCCATCAGGAGGCCGTCCTGACCGGTGTCAACATCGGCACCTACGGCCAGGACCTGGGGCTGAAGGATGGACTGGCGGGCCTGATCCAGGCCGTCCTGGCCCAGACCGACCTCCCCCGCCTGCGCCTCTCCTCCGTGGAGCCCTGGGATGTGGAGGAGCCCCTGCTGGCCCTCTGGTCCGACCCTCGCCTCTGCCGCCAACTCCACCTGCCCCTGCAATCCGGCTGCGACGCGACATTGCGGCGGATGGGCCGCCGGATGACCGCCGCCGAATACGCCCATTTGGTGGAGCGGATTCGCGCCGTCGTTCCCGAGATGGCCATCACCACCGACGTTATCGTTGGCTTCCCCGGGGAGGACGAGGCGGAGTTCGCCGAGAGCCTGGCCTTTGTGGAGCGGATGGCCTTCGCCCGCCTGCATGTCTTCCCCTTCTCCCCCCGGCCGGGTACCCCCGCCGTCCGGATGGAGGGACAGGTCCCCGAACCGGTGGTGCGGGAGCGGGCGGCCCAGATGCGGGAACTGGGGGAGCGTCTGGCGGCCCGCTACCGGCAGCAGTTTCTGGGTCGGGAGATGGAGGTGCTCTGGGAGCGCCGTCGGCGGGATGGCCTCTGGCACGGCCTGACCGACAATTACCTTCAGGTGGTTACCACCTGCCCGGCCGACCTGCACAACCGCATCACCCGTACGCGCCTGCTGAAGGAAGAGGATGGCTTTTTGACCGGAGAAGTGATATAATAGTTTATGGTTTATGATGGATGAGCGCAACCTGCCGGATATTCTGGCTCATCTCAAGGACTACCTGCTCTCCGGCGAGGGCGGGGATAAAATCGCGCGCATTACCCTCTTCGGAAGCCACGCGAAGGGCACGGCGGGCCCGGATTCCGATATAGATATCCTGATCATCACCTTGAACGGCCGGGAAGTAGAAAAGGCCCTTCTGGACCGGGTGTATGATTTTATGGCCGCGCAGCAGGCCCCAATAGAAATCGTCTTTTCCTCTGTGTACGACCTTTTCCCGCCTCAAGACTATTTTCTCTATAACGTCATCCGACATGGAATGGAGGTTTACTCCATGGATGTGGGGGAAATGAAGCGGATGATGGTGGAAGGCCTGGGGCGCCTGGCGGAGGAGTACCTGGAATCGGCCCGCGAGGTTCTGGAACGGGGACGGCTCCGTCTGGCGATAGACGCCGGTTACAATGCGGCGGAACTGGCCGCGAAAGCGCTCATCCTTCTGAAACAGGACGATGTCCCGGGCAGCCATGGAGGCATTGTGAGCCTGTTCGGAGCATTGTATGTGAAAACAGGAGAAGTGGATGCAGAGTTGGGCCGCCGACTGAATCGGGCGTTGCAGTTAAGGAACGAAGCCCGCTACCGCCCAGGCGCTCACCTCACGAAGGAGGATGCCGAGATGGTCACCCATCTTGCCGAGGCTCTTCTGGCGCTGTTGGTCCCCTGCTGGGGAATCCCGAATCCCTCTGCGGAGCATCTATGATGATGGATTGCATCTTCTGTCGCATCGTTCGCCGGGAGGCTCCGGCCCGCATCATCTACCAGGACGAGGAAGTAACCGCCTTCCATGATGCGCACCCCCAGGCACCGGTCCACGTCCTCATCGTTCCGAACCGGCACATCGTGGGCATTGCCCAGACAAAGCCGGAGGACGCGCCCCTCCTGGGCAAAATGATGGTGGTGGCCCGGCAACTGGCAGAGGACCTGAAGGTCACCGATGGCTACCGCCTGGTGGTGAACAGCGGCCCCCTTTCGGGTCAGTCCGTCTTCCATCTGCACCTTCACCTCCTGGGCGGCCGTCCTCTGCGCTGGCCCCCGGGGTAATCCCAGGTGACGGTCGTTTCAGAAGTGACTGTCACCTGATTTTTTCCAGAAGGAGGGAACTATGCTGGTTCGTGACCGTATGACCCCCAACCCAACCACGGTAACTCCTGATACCTCTGTCAAAGATGCGCTGGACCTGATCCGGCGGAAACGGTTCCGCCACCTGCCGGTGGTGGACGAGAGCGGCAAACTGGTCGGCATCACCACGGAGAAGGACCTCGTCTATGCCTCCCC
>DAOTWK010000371.1:0-2791 GCA_034435815.1 Anaerolineae bacterium
AGGCACTTTTGGAAGTGCCTGGCACGTTTTTATCGGGGTCACCTGGAGCGGCGGGCCAAGAGCATCAGCACTATTGTAACCGCTCCTCCCAGTGCCAGCAAGGCCAGCAACTTGTAGAGCCGGGACGATACGCTCAGCGCCAGCAGTCCGAAGACGCCGCAGAAGGCCCAGTAGGCCAGAACGATGAGCGGCTGGGGCACCCCCAGGTCCAGCAGACGAAAATGGAGATGTCCCCGGTCGCCCTGAGTGGGTGAGCGCCGACGGCGGATCCGGTCTACAATCTGCCAAGCGACATCGGCGATGGGGATGCCCATAACCAGGAGGACGGTGGCGACCCGCGCGCCGGCCATAATGCCCAGACATCCCAGAGCATAGCCGAGGAAAAAAGCGCCGTTGCTGCCCATAAAGACGCGGGCAGGGTGGAAGTTATAGGGGAGAAAGCCCAATGTGGCGCCCAGCAGGGCGATGGGAAGAAGGGCTACGCTGGGCTGTCCCACCCGATGCATATGCACCGCCAGGACTACGCACAGAATCGCTGCCACCCCCGCCGCTAGTCCGTCCAGACCATCCAGCCAGTTGACGGTATTAATCATCCCCGCAATCCAGAAGAGGGTCAGCACCACCACCAGCAGCATCGGGAAGACCACCACCTGGTTTGTCAGCGGGTTGTTGACCCGTTCAATGAAGATAAGGGTGGCGATGGCAATGCCCCCGGCGACCAGTTGGGCCAGCAGTTGGAGCCGGGGCGAGAGGTCCCAGCGGTCGTCGACCAGTCCAACCCCGAACATCCAGATGCTGCCAAGGACCAGCCCCAGCAAACGGCGGGGCTCTTTGGGGTCTGCCGTGGGGATTTGCAGCGCCAGCCCGACCGCCAGCGACAGCAGGAAAGGGAAGAAGATGCCCATCCCGCCGGTTCGGGAGACTGTTCCCTGATGCTTCCGGCGTCCCCCCGGAGAGGACGTCATTCCCCAGCGGTGCCCCAGGCGGGCTGTCAGCGGCGTGAGGACCAGCGCTGAGAGCGCGGCGGTGGTGAAGACCAGCAGGTAGGCCAGTTCCGTGCGCATGAGGTTACTCTAATCCTGGAATCTCCAGACGAACCACCTCGCCGTGGATGTTGACGATGATGCGGAAGCCCGTCATCCACAGCGCCAACCGAAAGTCTTCCGCATTGACCGCTCCCGGCTCCAGCATCCGGTCCATATTCTCCAGACTCATCTCCAATGCGGCCCGGGTGAAGGGGTCGTCCGTCCCCATCATCTGCATGGCCCCCTCCACCAGCGCATCCTTCATCGGCAGGAATCGTTCTTTCAGTTGTGCCAGCACCTGCCGGTCCACCTCTATGGCGTCCACATGGCGCAGAAAGTCACCGTCGGGGATGGCGTAGCAGGTATCGGCACCCACCTGGGCCACCTGAACCGGCTGGCCTTCTTCGTTGTAGATGAGGCCGGCAAAGAGAGGTTCTCGGGTCACCATTCTCCTCCCCGAAAATCGTAGAGGCCATCCTGGAATGGGAATACCGCGCCACAATCTGTGCAGAGCAACCGGTCCCCTTCGTCCACCAGCAGGAGGGAGCCGCAGGCCGTACAGCGGAAGAGACTACCCGGTGGCGCGGAGGGCCGGTCCGCAGGAGCCGCCGCGCGCACGAAGACGCTGGGGCTCAGTTGCCAGAGCGCGCCCGTCGGTTGCAACAGCCGGTCCAGAGAGACCAGCCACCCCGTCGGCATCGCCCGTTTGAGAAAACCGACCCGGAAGTGGGAGACGGTGCGGATTTGAGTGATCCGTAGTCCGTATTCCTCCAGATGACGGCGAATCCAGGCCGGGTGAAAATCGTAGTTCAGGGGAACAAACTCCACCGGCTGGGGGTCAAAGGGAGACCAGGACTGGCGCCGCAAGAGATAGCGGAAAATGGCTTTCAGATGTCGCTTGTTGGCGAATTCCAGGACGAAAGTGCCGCCCGGAGCCAGAAGGTTCGCCACGTTGCGCAGGACGGCGGGGGCGTCGGCGGCATGATGGAGGGTCCGCACCATCACCACGGCGTCAAACAGGCCCGGGGCGAAGGGGAGGCGGTAGAAGTCGCCCAGGACGTAGATGTACTGGGGCCGCCCCCCCGGCCCGGCCTCGCCCAGCCGCTCCCGCGCGTCCTGGAGTTGGGAGCGGGCATAATCCAGAAGGACCACCCGCTCATACCCGCCGTACAGGTTAGCCAGACGGCCAAATCCGGCGCCGATTTCCACCAGGAAGCGGCCCGTGGGAGGCAGAAGCGCCCGTAGCGCGGCCCGTTCAGCCCCATCCTCGTACGCCCGCTCCGGCACCCAGAATTCGGTCCGGTACCGGGAGCCTTCGTAGTTGCAGATGGGTGGAGAAGTCACCGGTGCTTCCTTGTGTTCTCTTGCAATGGACGGAGGGAGACGTGGAGGTAGGCGAAATCTCCCTGCGGGGGGATCAGATCTGTCACCTCTACCACTTCAAACCGATCCTCCCCCAGGGTCACCACCTCGCCCAGATGGGGAGGGGTATCCCGGTTTACGATGGCTCCAGGATGCCGCCCACCCAGCACGACGTAACTGACTTTGTAAATCATCCTGGCCTCCCCTTACCACCCGGCTTCCACCCGCAGGTTGCGATGGCGCAGTTTGAGGGAAAGGTCGCGAGCAATGTTGCGCATAACGGTGTAGCCAATGGTGTGGTTCTGGTCGCAGAGGCTGTAGAACGCGTCTCGCGGGAGGATGAAGACCGTCGTCCCGTCCACCATTGCGCGGACGGTGGCTGAGCGGCCCCCCCGGTCCACCAA
>DAOTWK010000372.1:0-2483 GCA_034435815.1 Anaerolineae bacterium
CGGCGATGCAGGCCTTCACCAGCGGCAAGTTGAAGATAGAGGGCGACCTGATGAAGTCGCAGTTGGTGCAGAAACTGTTCAGGTTCTGAAACGTGAGAAGGGGAACGTGAGAAGTGAAACGTGAAAAGTGAAACGTGAAAAGTGAAACGTGAGAAGGGGAACGTGAGAAGGGGAACGTGAGAAGGGGAACGTGAGAAGTGAAACGTGAGTGTGAAGGGGGAGGGATGAGGTACGAGGAGTGGGAGCGGGCGGTGCCGGAGGAGATGAAGCGGGATTCGCTGTGGAAGATGCAGGCGTACCGGCTGGCGCTGTTTCTGGGGGACCTGGCCTGGCAGGATGCGCTCCGGCTGGTTCGGGAGTGGCAGATGGTCAGTCTGGCGGACCAGTTATATCGGGCAGTGGGCTCTATCAGCGCCAATCTGGCAGAGGGGTACTCGCGGGGTTCCGGGCGGGACCGGGCCCGTTTCTACGAGTATGCCCTCAGTTCGGCCAGGGAGGGGAGGGACTGGTACTTCAAATCCCGCTATGCACTGGGGGAAGCGGTTTTCCAGCACCGGCTGCGCTTTCTGACCAGTTTGATTCGGCTGATGCTGACGATGATTCCGCAGCAGCGCGGGGGCGTTCTGCAGTTGCGGGAGGCGCCGCCGGTCTACCGTCTCTCCGACGGGACGGAGATTCCGGAGCGGGAGAACCTCTGGGATTCCGCTGCGCCGTCGTGGACGGAAGACGGGACGCCTGGCCTGGGGGAGGACCCGCTTCTGTGCGACCCTACCTGGTCCTCCCCCCTCACCGACGTCCCGCTCTAATCACGTTTCACGTTTCACGTTTCACGCTTCCCGTTTCACGCTTCACGCTTCCCGTTTCACGCTTCCCGTTTCACGTTTCACTCTTCACCAGCGGCATTTCCACAGGAGGCGTTTATGCTCGGCATCACATCCTTCGGCGGTTACATCCCCCGGCTGCGGCTGGACCGGATGGCGGCGGTCCAGCAGATGGGCTGGCTGGCGCCCGCCCTGGTCACCGCCGCGCAGGGGGAGCGCGCGTTCTGCAACTGGGACGAGGATAGCGTCACGATGGCGGTCGCCGCGGCGCGGGACTGCCTGGTGGGCGTGGATAAGAAGGGGGTGGACGGCCTCTACCTGGCTTCTACCACCCTGCCCTTCGCCGACCGCTCCTGCGCGGGGATTGTCGCCACCGCTCTCAACCTGCGGGAGGATGCTTTCACCGCCAATTTCACCACGTCCCAGCGGGCCGGGACCTCGGCGCTTCTGGCCGCGCTGGACGCCGTCAAGGCGGGAACCAGGCGCTCGGTCCTGGTGGCGGCGGCGGACCGGCGGGAGGCGCGCGCGGCGTCCTACTACGAACTCTGGTTCGGAGACGGCGCGGCGGCCCTCCTGGTGGGCACGGAGAACGTCGCCGCGGAGTTCCTGGGGGCCTATACTCTCAGCCTGGACTTTGTGGACCACTACCGGGGTGCGCTCCACCGGTTTGACTACACCTGGGAGGAACGCTGGCTCCGGGACGAGGGGTACGCCAAGATTCTCCCCGCGGCGATCCAGGGGCTTCTGCAGAAACTGGGGTTGACGGTAGCGGACGTGGACCGGTTCGTCTACCCGTACCTCTTCGGGCGGGACCACGCGCGACTGGTGCGCCCGCTGGGCATCCCGCCGGAGAAGGTCGCCGATAACCTCTACACCGTCTGCGGGGAGACGGGGACGGCCCACCCGCTGGTTATGCTGGTACGGGTCCTGGAGGAAGCCCAGCCGGGCCAGCGCATTGTCGTCGTCGGATTCGGGCAGGGGGCCGACGCCCTCTGCTTCCAGGTGACGGATCACATTCGGGCGCTCCCGCCGCGAAGGGGCATCCGGGGTTCCCTGGCAGAGAAGAAGACCACCGACAACTACCTGAAGTTCCTCAAGTTCCGCGACCTCATCATCACCGAGTCGGGCATCCGGGCCGAGGCGCCCAATCAGACTGCGCTGACGACCCTCTGGCGGGAACACCCCATGATTCTGGGGCTGGTGGGCGGACGGTGCACCGTCTGCGGGACGCCGCAGTTCCCGAAGACCGAAATCTGCGTCAACCCGAATTGTCTGGCGATGCACTCCCAGGAGGACTACGAGTTCGCCGACGTCCCGGCGACGGTTCGGTCCTTCACCGGCGACATGCTGGCGGTCTCCGTGGACCCGCCCGCCATTTACGGGATGGTCCAGTTTGAGGGCGGCGGCCGGATGATGGCCGACTTCACCGACTGTGAACTGGACGACCTGAAGGTCGGCATGCCGGTGAAGATGGTCTTCCGGCGGCACCACATCAGCCCGGAACGGGGCTTCGTGGGTTACTTCTGGAAGGCTGTCCCGCAGGTGGCCGAGTGGAAGCGGCGGGAGGAAGAGGAGCGCCGCCGGGCCGCCGAGATTCGCTTTGACGGGCGGGTGGCGATTGTGACGGGCGCCGGACGGGGCCTGGGCCGCGCCTACGCCCTG